>NZ_JAEKNT010000393.1 GCF_016406725.1 Sphaerochaeta sp. S2
GATACATCCGTTGTGAATTCCTCTTTTTCAATATCCGCTTGAAGCAATCCAAGGTCAATCTTTGCTAGCTCATAGAGATTATAGGGTATCGTGAAGGAGAACCTTGTTTTCTCTATCAACTCTTCTGTCTTGATAATGGAGAGGATTTCCTTGGCACTATCGCCATAGGCTTTCACCAGACCTCCAGTGCCCAATAACGTTCCTCCGAAGTAACGGATGATGAGTATCAGGATATTGGTGACGCTGCTCCCTTTCAGTACCTCAAGTGCGGGTCTGCCTGCAGTATTCTTTGGCTCATGGTCATCACTATAGCTATAGAGATCTCCCTTTGGTCCAACGACAGCAGCATGAACAACATGATTAGCCCCTGGATGTTCAGCCCTCGTTTCATTAACCAGGTTCTTGATCTCGGAGAGTTCACTGATGGGTTGAGCGATAGCTATGAATCGAGATTTTTTTACTTCAATCTCACACTGTGAGCGTTGCTTGAGTATTTTCATGCTACCACCTATGTCCGAAAAGATTGTCCCATGAAGGGGGAGCGCATGCACTTAATCGTCCTGCCACTTCATCCAACAACCTTTTCTCTCCTTCGTCAAGGCTGATTACATCGGTTTCCAGGAGCGGGAATAGCTGCTGTGGTGAACGTGCTCCAACAAGGATGCTTGTAAAATCCTGGCTCCGAGCCCAGGCCAGGGCAAGTTGAGGCATGCTTAGTCCTTTCTCTTTTGCAAGGAAAGAGAGCAGATCAAGCAATTCCATGAATACCGAATAGGCTCTGTCTTGGTAAACATAGAGATCCCCCCTGCTGTCATTGGGTCTATGGTGATGGTTGCCACTAAGCAAGCCAAGGCCCAGTGGGCTGTATCCCACCAAGGAGAGGCCTTGCTTTTCTGCATACTCCTTATACTCTTCCAGTCCCCTTGTCCACAGGAGCGAACAAGGTATTTGCAGGAACGTGATGGGAAGGTCATGCAACCTTTGCACCAAGGAGAGGGGGGTATTGGAAAGCCCAAGGGATTGAACTTTTCCTTGCTCGATAAGACCTGCTGCTGATTCCACGATGGGTCTAAGGTCTAGCGAAGAGCTAGGCCAGTGCAGGTACAGGGTGTTTACCGAGGTTCTCTTAAGTCGGTCGAGGCTTTTCTGGACATCTTGAGCCACCAAGTTGGGGTGTTTGGGCATGAATTTTGTATCAATAATGGCTGATTTTCCAGAGAGGACCGAACCGAGCAGTTGTTCGGCAAGGCCGTTCCCATATGCTGGGGCGGTATCAAAATGCCTGATACCTGCCTTGTATGCAGCGCTGATCGTAAGACGGGAAGCTTGTGTGGTGCTTCCGGTCCAAAATCCATGGCTGGGACCAAATTGCCAGCTTCCCAGAGCCAGGTCAGAGCTCTTCTTCATCGTCCTCTTCGGTAGTGATCAATTTGTCTACCATTACCTGTCCATCGAAAATGAAGGATCCTTCAAAGCGTTTTCCTTCCATGGCAAGCGGAAGCCAATGAATATCATCCTCCCACATCTTGTCATAGGGGATTTCACTTACCGGGCACCAGAAGGGGCGTGCTTCATCGGTTTCTTGGAGTTCTCCACTAAAGGAGTAAGCAAAATAGACATAGCCTCGTTCTGAAAGACCATCACGGAACTGGAAGTTAAGCTTTCCAACCATGCGCAGGTCATCAACCTCAAGACCAGTCTCCTCGGTAAATTCGCGCTTTGCAGCTTCAAGAGCGGTTTCAGTCTCTTCAATATGACCGCCAGGAGCGTTTACCAGTCCAGAGCCCAGGCCGGTCTTCTTGTCAATAAGAAGCACTTGGTCATCATTGAACAGATAGGTGATGACACACACTTCCTTAGGTTCCCACAGGTCCCAGTCAATGTCTGCAACAGAGGCTGCATCACGATAGCGTGTATCCTCTTCAGCCTCTTCAGGTTGTGCAAGCTCTTTCTTCTTTTCTTCTTCCGCCTTGGCTTCCTCAGGATGAGCCTTGTAGTGGCACTCCTGACAAAGATTGTCGTCATGGCCAATGATGTGGTTGAAATCAAGTCGCTTGTCACACTCAACGCAGTGGAAACGGAACGGAAGGGCTCTCTTTCTCAATAGGAAAAGAAGCCCTGCACAGATAATGGCTACCAACCAACCGAGATTGTGGTTCAAATCCCTGGAGAGGATGACTACCACTCCTACCTCAAAAAGAAGCAAGATTGAGGCCAGGTAGATGGTGGCAAACCGTTTCTTATAGGTTCCCGGAATTTTTCGTTGGGCAAGATTAAGTAAAAGGATAGCGATCAGAGCCCAAGTATAGTATTGTTCGATGGTTTGAAGAATCATGATGCTAGGGTATAGGGAGCAGGGTCCTTCGTCAAGCTTGGGATGCTATTCTCGTTGCTCATCGATAATTTTTGGAGTAAGCTAGCAGTAGTACCTGATGCTAGGGAGGATGCCAATGAAACAAGAAGATGTCGCTAAATACATCGATCACACGGTGCTCGCAGCTTCTGCGACTCGTCCTATGATAGAGAAACTTTGCAAGGAAGCAGCCCAATATCATTTTGCTTCAGTATGTGTAAACAGTTGCTGGGTGCCGCTCTGTGTTAAATTGTTGGAGAAGAGTGATGTAAAGGTTTGTACCGTGGTTGGGTTCCCTTTGGGTGCAATGGCTACAGAGAGTAAGGCCTTTGAGGCCAAGACAGCAGTGAAAGCTGGGGCCGAAGAGGTTGATATGGTCATCAATATCGGGTTCTTGAAGAACCATGATGATGATTTGGTACAGGATGATATTACTGCAGTGAAGAAGGCTTGTGGAAAGGCACACCTGAAAGTCATCATCGAGACCTGTCTTTTGAATGAAGAGGAAAAAGTACGTGCCTGTAGGTTGGCAAAAGCCAGCGGTGCAGACTTTGTAAAGACTTCTACCGGTTTCTCCACCGGTGGAGCAACCGCCAAGGATATTGCCTTGATGCGTAAGACAGTTGGGCCAGAGTTGGGCGTCAAAGCCTCTGGAGGAGTACGTACATACGAGGATGCCATTGCAATGATTGAAGCAGGGGCTACAAGAATCGGGGCCTCAAGCGGCATTGCAATTTTAGAGGGGTCGAATGGCGCGAATTGAACAGAAGATTGAAAGTGCCGATTTCCTCAAGAGTCTGGGGTTTCCCACGCTTGATGTCCATGAAACATTCTCGCATTTTGATTTCACGTCGCCCGGGCGAAGGGTTCTGCTGATAGGACCCATGGGCTCGGGCAAGACTGAGTTTGCAGCACGGGTATGGCGGGATGCTGCCATTGCACAGAGGAAGGGAGAGAAGGTAAGAAACCTGACCAGTAGTGGGCAGGTTGATCGCCGGAAGGTCTTCTTCATCCGTTCCGAGATCGATGGCACCCGGTTTACCGATTATCCTGAGGATGCGCTCTGCTACCGCAGTGGATATGTAAGCTGTGGGGAGAATATTGCGAGAATCAGGGACTCTTTTGGTTTGGAGAGAGTGCTTCAGGACAATCCTACTGTGGGAACCTTTATCATTGATGAAGCATCATTCTTTGATGAAAGGCTTGCTTATGTAGTACGTAATCATAGTTATGAACGTGGGGTTATGTTCATATTCCCTACCTTGATCCTGAACTTCCGTCGGGACCTGTTCAATTCCACTGCGCGGTTGATGCTCGATATTGCAACCGATGTAATCCCACTTACTGCGTATTGTGAACATCCAGACTGTATCAGTGATGCATTCTATACCTATCGATACTATCAGGTGGAAGGAAAGGAGTGCCCGGCACTCTATTTCGATCCTCTGATCATCGTTGGTGGGGATTCCCATAAGGATAGCACCCTGGAGCCGAACTATGCCGCTCGTTGTGATGAACATCACTATCTTCCCGGGAAGGAGTATACATTCTTCCACCTCAAACCACTGGGTGAGCTTGCATCACGTGGGGATGAGAAGCCATTGAGAAATGAACTTGCTGCCCTGAAGGGAGATATTGAGCAGTCGATGCTCTATGAGAACTTCTGTGAACGTTACCGGGGAAAGACAGACGAAGAAATCTTCTTCAATGCCCTGCTCCCGCAAAATATTGCGGAAAAAGCGCTGGTATTTCTCTTCTGTGAGCAGAATCTTGTACCGGAAGAGGTACTGCTTCGCTTGGTATCAGAGCTTGAGCTGGATACAAACTACCTTTCCAAGGTCCTTTCCGACAACAAGCGGCCTGTCTCCTTCGAGCAGCCGCTCTTGTTGTAGAGTACGGAAAGATACAAAAACCTGCCATGAAAAGCCCTTGAGGGCTCTTCTGGCATGGTTCAGTATGTAGAGAGCAATGAAAGTGTTTCCTTCAAGGTAGAGACCGTTAGATCTTCGAGCAGGGCAGGGACTTCAATATTTCGTCTTCTCAGTTCTCCGAAAAGGAATTTCCAGTCCAGAACCCCATCCCCTACCGTGAGATCCCCGACCTTTATACCTTGGTCGTTAAGCTTGTAGTCCTTGACGTGGATTGCTGCAATCTTATCCCCGAATGCATCGAGGGCGGAGCAGAAGAAGTCTTTCTGGGCGGTAAATGAGGGAGTGCCCATGACACTGCCATCTGCCTCGCTTATCCCGATCCATGGGACGAGATTTGCCGGGTCATAGATGACTCTAAGGTGGGGACTGTCAAACTTCTCCATCAAGGCTGCCATTCTTGGGATGGTGCTGATGGTATGCTGTTTGCTTACCGCTTCGATGCCAACGATTGCATCATACTTAACGGCAGCTTCAAGGAGCCTTTCTATGCTACGATAGAAGATGTCGAGTACTTTGGCACTTGCAGTCTCGCTGTGGTAGGCGTTGCCAGGGTGGAAGGAGCCGGTTTCGGTTCCCACCAAAGGGCATCCAAGGAGGTTGGCATATTTTAGGTGGTTTTCAAATCTACGCAACTCTGCATCCCTCTCTGCCTTGTCAGGGTGTACGGGATTGATGTAGCTTCCAAAAACTCCTACGTATGCACCTTTCGCCTTGAGTGCATCTCGAACGGAGGTGATGAACTGCTCACTGTAGTCTTCTGCATCAGGAGCGTTCTTGAGAACTTTTTTCAAAGCGAGTTGAATGGGGATTGAATCCCCATAGAGGGAAATCTCGCTTGCAAGGTCGTTAATGGTATCGAAGGTACCAAGATCATGAGCTCTGATTCCTAACTGTTTCATAGCTGGTATTGTAGGATACAGGGTGGTTAAAGTAAAGAAAGAGGTAATTGCATGAACAAGGAATATACGCTGGCAGATTTCGGTGCCATCGGAGACGGGCAGTTTGACAACAGCGAAGTCTTCAAACGAGCGTTTGAAAGCTTGCAAAAGGGGGGACTCTTGCGGATCGGGGCAGGAGAGTACCTGAGCGGCCCAATACACATCACTGCAACAAATCTTGTGGTGGAATTTGAAACAGGTGCAACCATACGTTTCATTGCAAACGAGAACCTCTACCGGCCTTTCTATTCACGATGGGAAGGGGTTAACTGTTACTGCATGCATCCTTGTTTGCTGATCAATGAATCAGATGGTCTCATATTTCGTGGGAAGGGCATCATAGACGGAAGTGGTCCCTGGTGGTGGGCAACCGCTCAACAGAAACGAAATACCCAGAAAGGTCCTGTCTCAGCCATCGAGACTGAACTGGCCAAGTTGAACCCTGGTTATGAGAGACAGAGTGGAGGTGGAGGAGGCCGTCAGAGTCAGTTCCTTCGTCCTCCCTTGTTGCAGATCAGGGAAAGCAATAATGTGAAGATTGAGGGACTGACCATACAGAACAGTCCCTTCTGGACCGTTCATCCCCTCTATAGTACAAACATCATTCTCAAGGATCTTTCTGTCATAAACCCACCGGATGCACCCAACACCGATGGAATCGATGTTGACTCTTGCTCCTTTGTGACGATCAAGAATTGCTTGATCGACGTTGGAGATGACGGAATTGCCCTGAAGAGTGGAAGCGGAAAGGATGGGGTTGCCGTGAACCGGAAGACCAGCGATATCATTATTGAGGGATGTACCGTGAGACACGCCCATGGGGGAGCCGTTATCGGTAGTGAGACCGCTGCAGGTATCCATGATGTGGTGGTTCGTTCCTGTTTCTTTGATGGTACCGACAGGGGTATCAGGATCAAGACCCGAAGAGGTCGCGGTGGGCATATTTCTGACTTGCATTTCCAGGATATCAGGATGGACAACAACCTCTGTCCGCTCACGGTGAATATGTACTACCGCTGTGGTAGTCTGGATGCTGAAGATTTCTCCTTAGAGAGGAAACCGGTGACACCTACAACACCCCATATCGAGCATGTCACCATTGAAGGATGCACAAGTACCAATAACAGATCCAGTGCTGCCTTCATTGTAGGGCTCCCTGAGTCTCCCATCCGTGATCTGGTGATTTCTGGCTGTACATTCACGGTGGCAGATGAGCATCTTGAACCGGTAAGTGAAAGCGAGATGTATGAAGGACTCCCTATTACAGAGGGACGTGGTATTAGGCTACGTAATGTTTCATTGACAATCCAGGATGTCATCGTGCAAGGGATAGCAGAAGAGTATGTCATTGAAGAGGACGTTGTTCTCACACGTGAGTAGTGCGTTTGATACTATTTGGTTGCTTTCTCTTGGTCTGGTATCTCGATTTCTTTAGTGAAGAAAGGGCAGGGCTTTCGGTTTGGACTGCTTAATTTTTCATGAAAGGAAAGCTCAATTTATATACATATGACAACAGTTGTATATGAATACAAGGGGAATAGGTAGGTTTTTTCCTAGGAAAAATCAATATGGAATATTTTTTTTTGGATCTGAAAGATTGTGATATGTCACATGCTAAGTAAATTTACAGTAATAAGATATTGATGACATAAGGTGGGTTATCTGTCCTAGGTCTATCCTTAATCATTAGTATTTTTCTTGGTTTTTACGATTCTCTGTAATTTGACTCTTTCTATTTGTAAGAGTCAGTTGAATTTTTGCCACTGTAAGTCAACAGAAAACTTTCCAGCTTAGGACAACTAAATAATTGCCACTTCCCCCCAGAACTCTCTAATGTGTTGATGACTACACGGTACAGTTCAACTTGAAGAAGGTTGAAGCTCCTTTCATTGCCAACTTGGCTATGGATTTTGCATCAATCGTATCTCCAACTGCAGTTGCCAAGTACGGGGAAGACTTCAAGAACAACCCAGTAGGAACTGGTGCATTCAAGTTTGTCTCATGGACAAAGGATTCTGACATCGTATTTGATAGAAATGCTGATTATTGGGGTGGCCCTGTATATCTTGACCGCTTGATCCTCAAGGTTATTCCCGATGCAACCTCACGTTGGTTGGCATTGCAGAAGGGCGAGGTTGACTTGATTGACTTCCCCTCCAATGATGATATTCCTGCCATGCGTTCGACCGAAAACATTCAACTTATCCAGCAGGCTGGTTTGAATGTTGGTTACCTTGCCTTGAACACCGAAAAGAAACCTTTTGACAATAAACTGGTTCGTCAGGCTATGAACTATGCTATTGACCAGCAGGAAATTGTTGATGGTGTGTATGGTGAAGCCGGACAAGTTGCAAAGAACCCAATTCCTCCTGGGATGTGGTCCTACAACGATGATATCGAAGACTACGGTTACAATCCTGAGAAGGCAAAAGAATTGCTGGCTCAAGCAGGGTACCCGAATGGATTCGAGATGGAGCTTTGGGCAATGCCTGTTGCACGTCCTTACAACCCAGATGCCCGCAAGGTAGCAGAAATCATGCAAGCCCAGCTGGTCAAGGTTGGTATCGATGCTGAGATTGTCTCCTATGAATGGGGCACGTATCTCGACAAGACTGATATGGGCGAGCACCAGAGTGCAATGCTTGGTTGGACTGGTGACAATGGTGATCCAGACAACTTCCTCTGGGTTCTTCTCTCAGAACCTGCTGCACAGCTTCCAGCTGGTAATATTGCCCTTTGGAAGAACAAAGAGTTCACTGATCTCTGTGCAAAGGCAAAGGTTACCACCGATCAGGCAGAGCGTGACAGATTGTATCGTGCTGCTCAGGAAGTTTTCCACGAGGAAGCTCCTTGGGTACCGATTGCCCACTCTGTCGTAACTGTTCCAGCAATGGACTATGTGAACGATTTCGTGTTGTATCCTACCGGAAAGCGCGTATTCAAGCATGTCTGGTTGGATAAATAAACGGTTGTATTGAGTATTGAATACATTGACAGTCACCCCCAGCAGGGGGTGATTGTCTGATGTTTCTCATTTTTACGAGGATTGTATGATCAAACATATTTTAAAGCGATTGGCCTTGTTGATTCCAACAATATTTGGTGTCATCACCCTCGTGTTTCTCATGATAGCTCTAGCTCCTGGCGATCCTGCGCGCATAATGCTGGGCGAACGAGCGAATGCAGAACAGGTTGCACAGTTGCGTACAGAACTTGGGTTGGATAAGCCCCTGATACAGCAGTATGGTCTTTATCTAGGGCGTATTGCGAGGTTCGATGTGATGTATTTGGGGAGAATTGTGGAAATTGCCGACAAGAATGAACTTGTAGGCAACCATATGCATCCCTATACGCAAGCTTTGTTCAATGCATTTCCTGCAACGGATCCAAGGGCCCGAGAGACAAAGAAGCGAATTGTTATGGGAGATGTTCCTTCTCCCATCAATCCTCCTGAAGGATGCCACTTTCACCCCCGGTGTCCC
>NZ_JAEKNT010000394.1 GCF_016406725.1 Sphaerochaeta sp. S2
GGTGAAAGCAGTAATATTCCATTCGGTAGCAAATGTTTGGGCTTTCTCATTGTTCCTACCCCAAACAGCAACCAAGGTACTCTCCTCTGCTTCATTGATGGCCTTTGCATGAACGTGTGCTACCTTGCCATATCCTACCAGTGCATAACGAACCATGTTTTCCTCACTTTTTCCCGGGAACCAGTACAACCTTGAGAAGCTCTTCTTCTCGATTGTAGAGTTTGTCGAACCAAAGGGGACCTTCTTCAAGCGGTACCACCTTGCTGATCAGGTCATCAACCACAAGTGTCTTGTTCGCCATCATTTTCAGGACGGCTGGATATTCCCCGTTTATCGCACAAGTTCCCTGGAGCCGGATCTGCCGGGTTACAACGTTCTGTAGTGGAATCTTGATCTCAGGAGTGATGTTTCCGACCAGAACTACCTCTCCTCCCTTTTTTACCAGGGAGAGTGCTGTCTGGACGGGAGCTGTTGCCCCGACGGCCTCGAAGACCAGAGGGAGCATCTGCCGGTCAGTTATCTGCTGAACGTGTGAGAGCATATCACTGTCTGTGGGGTCGAATGCTTTGTCTGCACCAACTTCCAGTGCTTTTTTCCTTCTGTTTGCATTAAGGTCCAATGCAATGATGGTTCCACTGGTCATGGTTCTCAGCAGCTTGATGATCAAGAGCCCGATCAATCCAGCTCCTACCACTGCAACATCATCAGCGAGGGAGATGTTGGCTTGTGAGATTGCATGGGCTGCTACTCCTGCTGGTTCAGCAAGGGATGCCGGAATAAAATCCAAGGCGGGAGGAAGGTGAAACAAGACACGCTCCTCCACCAAGGCATACTCAGCAAAAATACCATCCTGTTTGTACTCCTCACAACTCACCCCAAGCACCCTGCGATTGTCACAGAGGTTGAATAGGCCTTGTCTGCAATAGGAACAGGTTCCACAGTAGATGGTTGAGTCGAAGGTAACACGATCACCAACAGCAAAGCCGGTAACCATGGATCCTACTTCCTCGATGATGCCACTTCCTTCATGCCCCATGATGATGGGGGGTCGGCGTCGTCCACTTGAGCCATCATAGCCGTGGACATCACTACCACAGATGGCAGCAGCCTTGATGCGTAAAAGCACCTGGGTAGGGGAGGTGATGGCAGGACGCGGAACATCCTGAATTTCCAATTTCTTGTAGTCAGTGAGAACGAGAGCTTGCATGGTTACCTCTGAATTCGTGCACTGCCGCCTTGGGCAAGTGCTTCCACCTGGGCCAGGCTGGCCATGGTGGTATCGCCGGGATAACTGGTCAGGAGTGCTCCATGAGCCCATCCTAAGCGCAGTGCCTCTTCCGGTTCCTTTCCTTCCAGCAATCCATAGATGAGTCCACTGGCAAAACCATCGCCACCACCAACCCTATCAAGGATATCCAGTTCACAGGTAGGAGCCTGATACCCCTTCCCGTTTAGATAGAGTACTGCACTCCAGCGGTGTCGGTTGGTTGATTGTACTTCCCTCATGGTGGTTGCTACTGCCTTGATCTGGGGAAAACGTTTTGCAACTGTCTCCATCATTGCATAAAAAGAAGAGGGGTCGAGCTTGTCACTCTTATGTACTTCCGGTCCCTTGAGCCCCAAGCCAAGCTGGAGGTCCTCTTCATTGCCAATGAGCACATCAACATGCTCAACAATGGAGGAGAGGGTTTCCTGGGCTACCTTCTGGGGGTCTTGCCCCGTATCGGCAATGGACTTCCATAGTTTCTCTCGGTAGTTCAGGTCAAAGGAGATAATGGCTCCCTGTTCCTTTGCTTTTTTCATCGCACGGATGATCAGGGAAGGAATGGCAGGGGAGAGTGCACTGAAGATGCCTCCGCTATGAAACCATCTGACCTTGTTTGCAAAGATTGCATCCCAGTCGAAGCTATCCTCGGTTAGGAATGATGCTGCCTCGTTGCTACGATTATAAAAGACCACAGGGGCTCGGAGGCCTTGTCCACGGTCACTGTACACATGAGCCATATTGGGGCCCCTGACCCCATCATGGGCGAAGCGCTTGTAAAACGCTTGTACCCCCATTCTCCTGACCTCACTCTCAATCTTCTGTCCAACCGGGTAGTCTACCATTGCACTGGCAATGGCAGTTCTTTGTCCAAATGCCCTGCTCAGGTTTGCAGCGACGTTATATTCACCACCTGAAACATGCAAGTCAAGATTCTGGGCATATTCGAAAGGGATTACGCCCGGGTCGAGACGAACAACCAAGGCTCCCAGCGAGAGAAAATCCAAGGATGCGTCCTTTTTGTTCATTAGTGGAATTGATGCCATCTGCAAACCTCCAGTGTGCTTATACGGTATAGGTGGTGCTGGCGGTATCGCCGCCTCGCCCAGTCCAGTTTGTGTGGAAGAATTCTCCCCGCTTCTTGTCTACCCGCTCATACGTATGAGCTCCGAAATAGTCACGCTGTGCCTGGAGGAGATTAGCCGGTAGGCGTTCGGTCCTGTAGCTGTCGAACCAGGAGAGAGCAGCACTCAAGGACGGGGTAGGAATCCCATTCAGCGCAGCAGCAGCGACCACTTCTCTCAGACTCTGGTGATTCTCTTTCAGAATCTGGACGAAGTAGGGGTCCATGATAAGGTTCTGCAGCATGGGATTCTTGGTGAATGCCTGGCTGATCTTGTCAAGGAATGCAGAGCGGATGATGCAGCCACCTCTCCAGAGCAGGGCAATCCCTCCTAGGTTCAGGTCCCAGTTGTTTGTCTCTCCCGCTGTCTTGATAAGGCTGAAGCCCTGTGCATAGCTGATAATTTTCGCTGCATAGAGTGCCTTCCCAAGCATGGTGATGAATTCTTTGGGATTAGAAACTGGATGGTTTGGTTCCAAGTCATACACCTTACTTGCAGCTAGGCGCTCGTCCTTCTGGCTGGAAACGCTTCTTGCGAAGACGGATTCAACGATCAAGGTCAAGGGAACACCCTCATGCAGTGCGCTGATACCGGTCCATTTACCAGTTCCTTTCTGTCCTGCGGTATCAAGGATCTTATCGAGTAGGAAGGAACCATCTTCTTCCTTATAACCAAGAATATCCTTGGTTATCTCGATCAGGTAGCTGTCCAGGTCTCCTTCATTCCAATCCGAGAATATGCTTTGCATGCTTTCATTGTCCAGTTTAAGAATTCTATGCATCAGGTCGTAGATCTCACCGATAAGTTGCATATCACCGTACTCGATGCCGTTGTGTACCATCTTTACAAAGTGACCTGCTCCTCCCTTTCCGATCCAATCACAACATGGCTCGCCATGCACATGTGCGCTGATGCCCTGCAGGATGGGCTTTACTGCTTCCCATGCAGACTTTGAGCCACCAGGCATGATGGATGGACCCTTCAAGGCTCCTTCTTCTCCACCTGTCACTCCTGTTCCGATGTACAGCAAGCCTTTGCTTTCCACATAGGTCATTCTTCGCTCACTGTCTTCATAGTTGGAGTTTCCTCCGTCAATGATGATATCTCCTGCTTCCAGGAGGGGGATGAGCTTTTCAATGGTTTCATCGACAGCTTTTCCTGCCTTCACCATCATCATCACTTTCCTGGGGCGTTCCAAGTGTTCAACTAGTTCCTCAAGGCTGTGTGTACCGATGATGTTCTTTCCTTTTGCTCTGGAATCAAGGAAGGCATCGACTTTGGAAATGCTACGGTTATAGACAGCAACACTGAACCCTTTGCTCTCCATATTGAGCACCAGGTTTTCTCCCATTACTGCAAGGCCGATAAGACCAATATTTGCTTTCATTTATATATGTCTCCTCATCTTAAATTCTTCGTTTTGCGATAACATCTCTCATTTTATTCAAATTTTCCACCCCGGTATTCTCCATGAGTTCAAGGATTTCCACATACAGGACATCGAAAAGCACCAAGGAGGTGATCCTGGCAGAAAAGGATTCTGCAACTATTTTCGAACAACAAGGGCTTACTGACAAGACATAGTCTCCCAGTTTTGCCAAAGGGGATCGTGCATTGCTGGTTAAAATAAGCAGCTTGGCTCCATTGTTTCTGAGCTCTTCTGCCAGGGCAAGGGTGTCATAGCCTTCACCGGTATGACTTACAATAAGGGCAACATCATCCTTTGTTGCTTGGCTGGCAAGCATCAGTTGCATATGGAAGTCAGCAGCATACTGGCAGTTGATGCCTGTTCTGATAAATTTATGATATGCATCCTGGGCAAGGGTATTGGAACCTCCGAGGCCCATGAGAAATACCGAGCGAGCCTTGGCGATCAATGTTGCACTTTCCTTAATTGCCTTACGGTCAATGGCCTCCAGTGTTTCAGAGAGGGTGCGTTGTGCATTCTTGAAGACCATACCCACAACATCTTCACCCTCAAGGAGCTCAGTTTCAAAGACTTGTTCATTTTTGGGGATGGTTTCCCTTGCAAGGGCGATACGAAAGCGTTGGTATCCAGAATACCCTAGTTTGCGGGCGAAGCGCACCATGGTTGATTCGCTGATCCCAATTCTCTCTGCCAGTTTCTCAATACTCGGGTTTACCGATTCCTTGGGATGTTCGAGGATGAAGTCAGCAATTTTCTTCTCTTTTGCACTGAGGGTGTTGTACTTGCTCCGAATCGTATAGATGGCACTTACTTCTTGCATGCTGTTCCTCTTGTAGTCAGTATAGTATGAAAAAAATATTCAGGCAATGAGAAAAAAATATTCATTTATCGCTATACAATTCCAAAAAAGGGGTTATACTATAGCCAAAAGGTTGTATTTGTACAATTTACAAAAGGAGAAGAAGAAATGAAGATGAAAACAATGGTCATTATTGCGTTGTTGCTCGGTCTTGTGTTGGCACCAATGTTCGCACAAGGGACTAAAGATGAAGCAGCCCCGCAAGAGATTCGTGTGTTGTTGGCTAACCACCCTTATGGGGAGTTGCTGAAGACCAAGATTCCTGAATTCGAAGCAGAGACTGGGATCAAGGTAAACTATGAGAGTCTGCAGGAGAGCCAGCTGACCAATAAGTTGACCACTGAATTTGCAACCAACAGTTCCACCGTGGATGTGTTTATGACTCGTCCTCTTCAGGAAGGCTTGATGTTCATCAAGAATGGTTGGTATGAGAGCTTGGACAACTATGACTTTGCTGATTATCCAGCGAACTCAGTAGATATCGGCAGAAAAGATGGTAAAGCCTACATTGTACCTCTCGTAACAGAGTGGCAGGTAATGTACTACCGAAAGGATCTGTTTAGAAAGGCTGGTCTTTCCGTACCTACTACCTTTGCAG
>NZ_JAEKNT010000395.1 GCF_016406725.1 Sphaerochaeta sp. S2
CTATTACTCTCTCATTCAGGCCAAATGACTATATTGGCAACAACCTGGAAGGGATGTTCCTGATGCCCTGGAATTGGTCGACCTCAGCATATGAGGCACTGTTGGGAAATGCAGGATTCCTGCTTGCTTTTGGCAATAGTGTAAAGATATTGATTGGAGGGGTGGCGAGTGCTTTGCTGCTTACCATACCCCTTGCATATGTACTGTCCATACCTACCCTGCCGGGGAGACGCTATCTGAACTTGCTTGTCATTGTCCCTTATGTGTTCAACGTCGGGATGATACCAACCTATCTGTTGGTTACGAATATCGGTTTGATCGACAAGCTTCCGGCAGTCTATATCCCGGTGGCGATCAGCACCTACAACTGTCTGATCATGCGTTCCTTCTTCGAGGGTATTCCCAACGAGCTGAAGGAGTCTGCACGCATTGACGGGGCATCAGAGATTCAAGTTCTCTTGAGAATTATCCTGCCCCTCTCGAAAGCGATCATCATGACCATCGGGTTATTCTACGGGGTATCCTTCTGGAATAATTTCTTCCATGCAATGCTCTACCTCAATAGTAATGCGTTGCAGCCCCTTCCAATTTTGCTCAGGAACATACTGATGGCCAGTGGAATGAATGAATATGTGGAGGTAAGTGCCTTCGGGGATGCTCCGATTGCCGCCATCAAGGCCGCATCGGTCTTCATGAGTGCCATCCCGATGGTTATTGCTTACCCATTCATCCAGAAGTATTTCACCAAGGGAACATTGCTGGGAAGTGTGAAAGGGTAAGATGCTTTCCTGCTCTGCATGATTTTGATTGGATTTGGTAATTCATAAGGAGGATTAGCCATGAAGAAACAGTATTTCGTATGCATCGCACTCATTGCGTTGCTCGCTTTCGTTTCCCTGCCGGTATTCAGTCAGGGAACCAAAGAAGCTGCAGTAGATGGTCCTGTGACCATTGATCTGTGGTATGGCGCTGCGGTTACCGAAGCTGGGCCACCCCCAGCTGATTGGGTAGGGTTTGACATCATCAAAGAGAAGTTGAACATCGATCTGAAGCTGACAACGCTTCCCTCCAATGAGAGTGACCAGGATGTAAAGATCCAGGCTGCTGCAGCGGCAAACAATCTCCCCGACCTGTTCATGGTCCGCCGCGATGTTTTGACCCGTCTGGTTCCCCAGGGCTTGGTTGCTCCTGTTGATGATCTGTATGCAAAGATGCCTACCCGTACGGCAACCCATTACAACGAGGTAAGTCGTAACCATGCAAAGTTTGGCGGAAAGAGCTATGGACTGGCTGACCCCGGTTCGATTGTCAAGAATGAAGGTTTGTTGATTCGTAAGGATTGGCTGGATAACCTCGGCTTGAGTGTGCCAACAACCACTGATGAATTGCTCGATGTGATGCGCGCATTCACCTTCGATGATCCTGATGGCAATGGCAAGAATGACACCTATGGCTATGGAGCTTTCCAGGAAGTCAACAACTATGAAGCATGGCCCGGCCGCCGCTTGCAGCCGATCCTTGGAGCATTCGGTGTTGAAGGTACCTGGGATATGACTGCTGACAGTGCTGGCCTGAATATTCTCAAGCCTGAATTCTACGATGCAATGGCATATCTCAAGCAGATGGCTGATGAGGGTATCATTGATCCAAACTGGCTTGCCTACAAGAAGGATGATTTCCGTGCTGCTTGGAAGCAGGGTCGTTTTGGGATCATGAGAGAGCAGAATGCTGCATTCGCTGCCCAGTCCAACTACGCTCCATTCGATAAGAACTTCCCTGACGGTGAGTGGGTGATCATGGATCCAATTGAGGGGCCGAAGGGACATGCCTCGATCGGACCTTACACTGCAGGATTCCGAATTTACGCCATCAGTGCAAAAGCGGCTGAAGAGGGAAAGAAGGACAAGATTGCCGAACTGCTCGAGTGGATGGCTTCTGATGAAGGCTACTTCTTGCTCGGCTGGGGCGTCGAGGGTGTGAACTACACCAAGGATGCAAACGGCGTTCCTGTTGCTGATGGTCTCTCTGATCCTGATCTGGCTTTCAGCGGTCCTGTAGGACAGACTGTGACCCAGCTCAGAAACATGGTCTTCTACAATGGTGATATCGAGTTGTATGCTCGCTATCCGAAGTACATCACTGCCACCAGCAAGAAGGAAATGTCTGCACTTGAGGTACTGCGTGAGATGCAGACCAAGCAGTGGACCCCAGCTGTTGGTTCTGACATGCTTCCGATTCCGAATGCTGACCTGAAGCGCTTCTATGAACAGGGATTGAGTGAGTTCATCACTGGAAAGCGTACGCTGAACAGGTCTAACTGGAATACTTGGATTGCTGAGTTCAAGAAGCTCGGTGGACAGGATTGGAATGACAAGGGCGTTGCCTTTGCCAAGGAGAACAACCTGCTGAACGAGTAGGTGTGATGAGACCTGGTTCCGGCTGCCGATCATCAGGCAGCCGGAAGATTTAGCACGAACATGAGGAATGAAGCATGATGGACAGGGGTGAGCGCCTTTCGTTGAAACTGGCTGAAAGTGTGGTTTCACGTTACAAACCTTCACAGATGCGATGGCATTATGAGCATGGGCTGGTGATACACAGTTGTCTGCTGGTTGGAGAGGCCTACGACCGAGAAGAGATGTTCCAGTGGGCATACTCCATGTATGACCCAATGGTGGAAAAGGATGGCCAGGTTGTCTCCTACCGATTAGGGGAATACAACCTTGACCAGATTAACGCTGGAAGAAATCTTTTCGCTCTGTATGAGAAGACAAAGGAGAGACGTTTCCTCCTGGCTGCCCAGTTGCTGAAAAGTCAACTCAACTCACACCCAAGGACTCTTTCAGGAGTATTCTGGCATAAGGAGATCTACCCTTGGCAGATATGGCTGGATGGAGTCTATATGCAGGGTCCTTTCAATGCCCAGTTCTGCAAGGTAAGTGGTGATAGTGCAGGATTCAACGATACGGTGGAGCAGGTGATCAAGGTTTATCGGACACTTAGGGACCCGAAGACGGGCTTGCTGTATCATGCCTATGATGAATCCCGGGGCCAGAGATGGTCTGACGCAGAAACCGGTCTTTCTCCCCACTTCTGGGGGAGGGCGATTGGATGGTACTGTATGGCTATCCTTGATATCCTTGACTTCCTTCCTGAGTCACATCCCAAACGTGGGGAGCTGGTGCGTATTCTTACCCAGGTTCTTGACTCACTGCTCCCTTATCAGAGTGAGAGCGGTATGTGGTATCAGGTGGTGGATAGACTGGATGAGAAAGATAACTATCTTGAAACCTCATGCTCAAGTATGTTTGCCTACAGTCTTCTAAAAGCATTGCGAGTTGGTATTACCAATAATGAAATCTATCGAAAGCAGGCATTACTTGCGATTGATGACATTAGAGAACGATACCTGAGAGAGGATGAGAAAGGATGTCTCCATCTAGGAGGAATCTGTTCTGTTGCTGGATTAGGCGGAAATCCCTATCGCGATGGTTCATTGCACTACTATGTATGTGAACCAGTGGTGGAGGATGATTTCAAAGGGGTGGGTTCCTTTATCCTTGCTTGCTTGGAAGCTGAGCAATCTACCTAGATAAGACAGTGCGCTTGTTTTCAGTCCCCCGGTGATAGAGCCGGGGGTTTCTGCGTTCAGTCAAGAATTTCTATGTGTATAGAGGTTCAGACAACTGTTTCTTGCTCAATGGTTTGTCTTGGACCAATGCTCTCTGGAGGCCGTTTCTTTGTTTGACAACGGTACAAGGTGAATGTAGAATGAATTTACACAGTTTTTTGTGCATGATCACAAAAATAGGAGAAGACAGTATGAAAAAATTGGCTGTAGTGCTTTGTATCTTCCTGATGCTCGGCTCGTTTGCATTCGCTCAAGGTAGCGATGAAGGTGGGGCAAAGAAGAGTAATCTTCGTGTTGGAATGGTAACTGATGCTGGTACGATTGATGATAAATCCTTCAATCAGGGAACTTGGGAAGGTATTCTGAAGGCAAGTAAGGACTACGCACTTGATGTCAAGTATCTCAAGCCCGCAGGAACCACTGAGGCTGACTACCTGAAGGAAATCGGTAACTTGGTTGATGCTGGCTATAACTTTAGCGGGGTGGGCGGTTAGCTCCTCCTGTGCTATAATTTATGCATATATCCTTGAATGGTGGAGGAGCTGTGAAATCCACATCAAATGCAGAGTATGAGTACCCAAATACATACAGGGACTTTGTGAGAATGTTTCCAGATG
>NZ_JAEKNT010000396.1 GCF_016406725.1 Sphaerochaeta sp. S2
TTATTATCCCGCTGGTTCAACGCTCTTCCTGACTGGAAAACTAGAGAAGGTCATCGAGGAGCATGGCGGGACGATGATCAATAAATCTGAAGTAGTGGCATTTGATACTGCTCAGGGAACTATAACCGGGGTGAATCTTGCTGATGGAAGAGCATTAACAGCTGATCAGATTATCTATAGTGGAACTGTATGGAATTTATATGGAAAGTTATTACCTGCAGAAGCCACGACTGAAAAAAGAAGAACGTGGGCAGAAAAACAGGTGCCTACCTACCCAAGTGTTGCCTTATATCTTTTGGTAGATAAAGAGGCCATTGATGACGGGACCATTGCTGTAGAGATGCTGATCGGGAACATTGATGCGTTGGATGAAGCGGAAGTGACTGTCTATATTCCGAGTGTGGATGACAAGACCATCTGCCCGGAGGATGCACACGTGGTGATGGCAATCGGCCCATCGTTTGCCGATTGGTCTCCCCTTGATGAAGACTCCTATAAGCAACGGAAAGAAGAGGAGATCAACCGTCTGCTCACCGTCCTGGAAAAGCGTTGGCCAGAGATCAGGAATCATGTAAGGCATGTTGAACTTGCCACACCCAAGACAATCGAGCGGTACACCATGAAAAATGGAGGCGCGGTAGCTGGTCCAAAGCAGATGCTGGGAAATCACATGTTCAAGCGACTCCATATACAAACAGAGTTCTCAAATCTCTTTTGCTGTGGTGAGTCCACAGTCATGGGAACCGGAACACCGACTGTAACAACCAGTGGTATTGCTGCAGCAAATGCTGTACTGAAGCAACGCTCTCTTGAACCTTTCATTTACGATAACACACAGAAAGAGTATGTGCGACTCATCGACCCTCCCTTTACGAGGGACCTGCTTTTTGCAGAAGATAGCCTAGAGCTCCGAAAAATCCGGCTTGCTGCCAGGCGTTGTCTCTATTGCGAGCATCCAACTTGCTCTGAGGGTACAGACTTGGATGTACCAGGGATCATGCGAAGGGTGACAGTGGGAAACTACAAGGGTGCAAAGAGACTGCTAAAATCAGCAACAATGGACACCTATAAGGTTCTTGAGTCTTCCTGTATCAGGGAAGAGGCTGTAGAGATTGAGAGGGTGTGCTCATATTTGAAAACGATTAATTAGAGAGATTAGTTAAATATCCACCTGTAGTATGAAACTTTACCCCATTTTTCAGTGCTTGCTGTACCATTCTCTGCAAGCTGGTGGTTGCCTTGAAAGAAAGAACATCATCTTCAACCATTCCAAAGCCGAAGACCCGTTCATAGATCTGAGGCACGTCATGCATTACCGGAAATTTTTTAAAGCGATGCATGAAGTCCCTCGTGTTGCTCTCTTGGCTGGTTACTAAATCCAAGGCAGGGTCTAGGAGCCAAGAGGAACAAACAATAAAAGAAATTAATGGAAAATATGTGTTCGCCATAGCTAGTGATTCGTCAATAGATGACGGGGTGAGAGGACTGCCGGAGGGTATGTGTAGATGTAGTACTATTGTCTCACTATCCACAATGAGGCGGTAATCTTGCAGATTCAGTTGCGTAGTTTGTATTTCGATTCTGCCCTGCACAGGATCCACTAGATGACCAGAGAAGTGATTTGCATCCTTGAGTAGTGTGGTCTGAAACGCTGCATTTTGATCCTCTGTAAGATACCCATCCTCATCACAGGAGAGGCCTCCACCCGCAACGATAATCATCGTATCATCTTTTGAGTCTTGGAAGATCTGATAGGGATAACCAAATGCCTTAGGCTCAAACTGCAACCGGCCAAGGTGGAGGATAATTGCACAGAGATGCCTGCTGATCCAGAATACTCGGTCTAATCCAATAGCTCCATTATGTTGGGATGCGTACTGGTCCACCCAGAGGCGTACATCACGCAAGGTTGTATCCCTGACAGCATCGTCTATTCCAGCATCAGCATACACTGATTTGACTACATCCTCTACCTCAAGGATGAGTGCAAGAGGATAGAGTGCGCCAAAGCTCTGGAGTGCATCGTTTAAGATTGTTGCAGTCTTGCTGGTATCCCTGTTTGAAATAGAGGCAGTGAGATCGGCGACCCGTTGTGTATGGTCACTGCCGAAATTTGTTGATCGCAGAAAATCATCAATAGCCTGAAGCTGGTGTGTGCCTAACCCAAATACATTGCTGTCCATGAGTTGAGCTTGCCTTAGGATGGGAGTAGGGTCAAGTGATAATTTGATAAAGGGATTCTTGACTAAAAAAAATAAAAAATTTTCTTCCAGTGTGACAGTATATGACACACACAGCATGTGATACTGCTAATGAGTTAAGCGATTGCTCAATACTATGATTTCTACTGGAATATTTTGGGCATATAGTAGTCGTATCTGTAATGGATACGTGGATTGAAACCTGCCCATCGTCCTGTTATCGCCTGATTGCTTAAAGTGCTAGTGGGAGAAATCTTGAATTGGTGTCCTCCCTTCATTGTATATGTGGTGGAGTGTTAGAAATAATCTACGCAATATTTGCGTAGATTGCTCTACGCAAATGGAAAGAGAGAACTAATGGATATGGGTTACCATAGCTATTAGTGATTAAACTGGTAAACCAGTACTTTGAGTGGTATAATTTGGCTCATAAACAAAGAAGCTTGCTGTAAAGCAAGCTCCATGTACGCACATCGCGTGGTCCCGAAGGACGGTTTGAATAAATTTTTATTTGAACACTAGGTGTTGAGTAAAGTCTTACACCAATAAAGAGGAGATGTCAAGATGAATACAGCTGTCAGCAAAGATTCCAATCAATCGGAATACTACCTTGGACTTGATATTGGAACAGCCTCTGTAGGCTGGGCCGTAACAAATGCAGAATATGAGCTGGTTAAAAAACATCGGAAACATCTCTGGGGAGTAAGGCTCTTTGATACTGCAGATACTGCTGCTGAGAGACGGCTTCACCGTGCTGCACGTCGTAGACACCAGAGAAGGCTGCAACGACAAAGACTTTTGAAAGAAATTTTCCAAGATAAAATTGATGAAGTAGACCCTCATTTTTTCGAACGATTGAAAGAAAGCTCGTATCATACCGAAGACAGAAGTGGGCATTTTCTATCTATACTCTTTAATGATGAGTCATTCAAAGATACAGACTATTTTGCAAAGTTCCCAACTATCTTTCATCTGAGGAGTCATCTTATTCATCACCCTGAAGAGAAACCAGATATTAGGATTCTCTATCTTGCAATCCATAGCATACTGAAGCATAGGGGGCATTTTTTATTCCCAGGGGAGTCATTGGAAAGTGTTTCGTCTTTCAATCTTCTGTTCGATGCATTGTTGAAGAATGTAGAAGACTCACTCCAATGCGTTCTCCATGTCTCTTGTTCTCCTGAAAGCGTAGGGTCAATTCTGAAGAAGAAAAGGAGAACAGATAAAAAGAATGAGCTAATGAAGGTACTCACACTCACCCGTACAACAGAGGAAGAGATAGAAGAAACACCAAAGAAGCTTATAGCAGAGTTGATAAAAGCGCTCTCAGGGACTCCGTTCTTACTCTCCTCGCTCTTTGAAAACGAAAGTTATAAAGAGAGCGAACTGGATAGAATCGAATTTGATAAAGAAGGTTTTGAAGACAAGAAAGAATCCATTGAGGTATTGCTTGAGCCAGAGGAATATGCACTGATTGAGACGCTTGAAGGAATATATAACTGGACACTCCTGTCAGATATCTTGAATGGAGAGAAGTTTATCAGTGATGCAAAAGTATCCAGCTATGCAGAACATAAGAATGATTTGAAACAATTGAAACTATTGGTAAAGAAGTATGCAGGCAGTGCATACTACAAGGCTTTCAAGGATCCTTCTATACAGAATAACTACGCTCATTATATTGGAACAGGAAATAAAGCTGGAAAGAAGGTTCAGGTTGATCTTAAAGGAAAATGTTTGCAAGAGGACGTGAATAAGTATTTATACAATCTCCTTAAGCCTTATCAGAATGATGAAGATAGCATTTTGGGTAGTATGCTGGAAAAGCTTGAGCAGAAGAGTGCTCTTCCAAAACAGCGAGTAAGAGATAACAGGGTGATACCCCACCAACTACATCTGAAAGAGCTTCAGGTCATACTTGATAATGCTCAGCACTATTTTCCTTTCCTCGCTATACCTGATGCTGATGGGTATACTCCACATCAAAAAATTGTGAGCATGCTGACATTCCGTATTCCATACTATGTAGGACCTCTCAATACTTCCCATATGGAAAAAGGAGGAAACGAAGGTTTCTGCTGGATGGTACGACAACAGGGGAAGGAAGATGTTCCAATCTTCCCTTGGAACTGGTATGAAGTGGTTGATAAAAATGCCTCAGCTGAGAAATTTATCACAAGGATGACCAATTCCTGTACCTACCTGTTTAACGAGGAGGTATTGCCTAAATACTCTCTCCTCTACAACCGCTATATGGTTCTGAATGAATTGAATAATCTCAAGATAAATGGAGAGCCAATATCAGTTGATCTAAAGCAGAAACTTTATGATGAGTTGTTCCTCAAATCTGGGAAGAAAAATATTACCCTAAAGATGCTTCAGAAATTCTTAGTGGTTAACAACATTGTAAATAAGGGAGATGTAGCAACGATTGAGGGGATTGATAACGGGTTTGCAAATTCTCTGAAGAGCTACATTGACTTTGCTCCATACCTTGAAGCAAGGATTCTTTCTGAAGATGAAATTGAAAAGATTATTGAGTGGAAGGCCTACTATGTTGATGATGCAACAATTCTAAAGGAGAAAATAGCACAAGAGCTTCATGAGAAGCTTACATCAGAACAAATTGATGATATTACCAAACTCGTTAGGAATTATAAGGGGTGGGGTCGTTTATCACGAGCTTTTCTTGAAGATATCTATCATGTAGATCGTGCAACCGGTGAAGGCTACTCAATCATTCATATGATGTGGGAAACGAATGAGAATCTCATGGAGCTGCTGAGCAGTAAATACGACTATTTGGATGAGATTCAGAGAATCAATAATGAAACACTCATCAATACGAAGTTTTCCTACGAATCATTGGTCAAACCGCTTTCTGTCTCCCCTCCAGTCAAGCGACAGATCTGGCAAACGCTTCTCGTTGTACATGAACTGAAAAAAGTAATGGGAAAAGCACCTAAGAGAGTGTTTGTAGAGATGGCTCGTGAAGAACGTGAGAAAAAACGAACCACAAGCCGGAAGGAGAGCCTTCGTATACTCTATGATCGTTGCAAGAATGATATTACTTTTAATAACGCACTACTGGAAAGCCTTGAAACAAAGACCGATGCTGAGTTAAGGAATGACAGACTCTATTTTTATTACACGCAGATGGGCCGTTGTCCTTATTGTGGGGGTAAAATCGAACTCGATCAGATGAATAATACTCAGCTGTATGATATTGATCATATCTACCCTCAGTCGCTTATTAAAGACGACTCATTGAATAATAGGGTACTTGCCCATAAGACATGTAACGGTGAGAAGGGCAATAGCTATCCAATTAGTTCTCATTGGCAAAATACGATGATTGGATTTTGGAACGTGCTGCTAGACCGTAGTCTTATTTCCAAGGAGAAATATGCTCGGCTCACCCGGACAACCCCTCTAAATGAAGAAGAACTTTTTGCTTTTATCAATAGACAATTGGTGGAAACAAGGCAGAGTACCAAGGTTGTTGCGAGTATCTTGAAGAACCTATTCCAGGATGAGAAGACTGAGATTGTGTATGTGAAAGCCAGGAACGTCTCAAGTTTCAGAGCTGACTTTGAAATTAAGAAATCAAGACTGGTAAATGATCATCACCATGCACATGATGCTTATCTGAATATTGTCGTTGGGAATGCTTTTCATACCAAGTTCACTGCTGATGCCCGAAACTTTATCAAGGAGTTGAGAAGAGGGGATCAGTTTTACAATGCCAGTAATATTTTCTCACGCTCTATTCAACGTAACGGTAGATTGGCCTGGATTGCTGATGAAAGGTATGAAGCCAATAGAGGTAAATCAAAAAGTGAGAAGCAAGAAACCGGAACGATTGTTACGGTAAGAAGAACATTGCAAAATCATCAGGTTTTGGTGACAAGGCAGGCAGTGGAGGTCTCAGGAGCTCTATTCAAGCTACAGCCACTAAAGAAGAAAAAAAATCTGCTTCCATTGAAAGGTTCGAGTCAGATCCTACTAGATACTACTAAGTATGGAGGATACAACGCACCTGCGACCGCCTACTTTGCATTAGTTGAGCATGAGAAAAAGGGGAAGCCAGTGAGGCAATTAGTTCCTGTACCCATCCTTTATGCTGAACAGTTCAAACAGGATGCTAATGCTTTTGCGAAATACTGTGTGGAAGAATTAAATCTTCATAACCCTATAGTCTTGGAATCTAGATTACTCAAAAACCAATTAGTCACTATTCGCAATTTCCATATGAGTTTGAGCGGGTCTACGGAACCTAAGGTTCTTGCAAATAGTGCAGTCCAATTAGTATTGAATGAGGAGAAATATGACTATGTTGCCCAGATAGATAAATACCTTTCTCTATTGAAGAAGGTGAAGGATACCGAAGTAGAAGAGAATGCTGAGATTCTTGCCGAGAGTCTTCATATTAGCAAACAGGACAATCTCTCACTGTATGAACAACTGTTAGCCAAGGAACGAGATTCTATCTATAGGTATCGTCCAGCGAATCAGGCAAAATTCTTGGAAGAGAAAAAATCTACATTTGAGTCTTTGGAAATTAAGGCACAGTGTGAAGTGCTGGTTCAAATAATTAATCTCTTTACATGCACCCCGGAAAGTGCAAATTTAACGAAACTAGGAGGAGGAGCTAGTTCTGGTATTGTAAAATTCCAGTCTCAGATTACCGATAGAGAAGCTAAGTTGATTCATCAATCTCCGACGGGTATTTTTACTAAAACAAGACGCATATATGAGTTATGAGTTGGCGAATCGTTGTTGTTTCAAAACGGGCTAAGCTTGAATACAAAATGAACTATCTCGTAGTTAGAGATACTGAGATGCTCCGAATTCATTTAAGTGAAATCCACACGTTGATGATAGAGTCGACAGCAGTATCTCTGACTGCGATGTTGGTTGCACAGTTACAGGAACGCAAGATTAATATTATCTTCTGTGACAATCATCGTAATCCATTGAGTAATGTTCTTCCTTTGTATGGTTGTCATAATGTGACAGAAAAGGTGAAAAGTCAGATTGCTTGGAAGAAAGAGATCAAAGACCAGGTATGGACACGAATCATTCACGAGAAAATTACAAATCAAGCAAATGTATTAAAACAGACACGACCTGACTTGGCTGAGAAGCTTATAGGTTATACAAACTCAATAACCACTGGAGATAGGACAAACCGTGAAGCGCATGCAGCAAAAGTATATTTTAATGCAATCTTTGGTAATGAATTCTCTAGGAATAAGGATTCGCCGATTAACGCTGCCTTGAATTATGGGTATACAATTCTTTTATCTGCGATCAACAGGGAAATCGTTATCAATGGATATCTTACCCAGCTCGGAATATTTCATGATAATGCTTTTAATCAGTTCAATCTTTCAAGTGACCTTATTGAGCCATTACGATCGCTTATTGACAAGGAGGTTGTGTCGTGGGGATCCATTGAAGAATTCACAAGTATTCAAAAAATGCGTCTTGTGGATGTTCTGAATTGTAAGGTGCATATAGGTGATAAGCAAATTCAATTTGTGAATGCGCTGGGAACCTATTGTCGTAGTGTTTTGGAAGCATTAAGTGAACAGAACCTCGATTTGATTCAGTGTATGGAATATGAATAGGCATCGGTTTATGAGAGTGATTGTAATGTTTGACCTCCCTGTTTTAACACGGCTACAACGGAAAGCTTATCGGAAGTTTCGAAAATGGCTGATTGGTACTGGTTTTGTCATGTTGCAGGAATCAATCTATTCAAAGCTAGTATTGAATCCAACTGCAGCGCAATTCTTGAAGGCCCAAATACGTAGTCAAGAAGTCAAGGAGGGCATCGTTCAGGTTATGGTGATTAGTGAAAAGCAATATGAGAACATTGAGTTCATCGTAGGGCAAGTCCAGTCTGATACTCTTTCAGACATGAGGAGGTTGGTGATCTTATGAAACTCATCCATAACCAAATAGAGACACAAATATACTTCGATTGTGAAACGTTTTATACGCTCGTTGTTGAATCTCCTATTGTCATGAACAGGCTAGTATCTGATCTGAAATCACAAATTCGGGGTGAAGATGGTGGGTTTGTATTATCAGAGAATAATCTTAAAGACATAGATATTGCGTTTGCATGTGAGCTGATTATTGATCCGTTTGTGTGTGCTGATGATAATAAAAAGTTCGCTACAAAATTATTGCAATACTTAAAAATGGTAGCCAACCAGGAAGACTTCTTCGAACGAACAGCTCAGATTAAATCTGCATTATTCCAGTACGCTTTGATAATTATGCAAGATACTGATGAATCGCTCATCTATAAGGATGAGATAGATACCGGTACATTGCTGAAAGTTTTCAGTTTTATGTTCGATTTTAGTGATCCCAGTCCAATAGAAAATCTTGTAACGTATGTAAAAGTTGCAAACAAGTACTTGGCAAAAAGCCTTTTTGTTTTTGTGAATGCAAAAAGCTTTTTTACGAATGAGGAGCTCAATTACCTCGTTAATACTGTACAAGGAATGAAATGTAATATTCTATTTTTAGAGAGTATTTACCGTAAACCCTTTGATAATAAAGAAAAATATAGTATAATAGATGTAGATCAATGTGAAATTTTCTAGAGAAGGAAAGATTAAAAATGCTCAGACTAAAACAGCCAACGTATGTTTACATAAATCAGACTTCTGTTGTAAAACATCAAAATACGCGTGTTGTTGAGGTTTGAGATAGGTGTTATCTCGTAGGGTTACTGACCGGGAATCCTTGGTTTCGAGCGTCTTGATGGGTTTGAGATAGGTGTTATCTCGTAGGGTTACTGACCTATAGTTGATAAGGCGGCTGAGCGTTGCTGGTTTGAGATAGGTGTTATCTCGTAGGGTTACTGACCGCAGTCTGGAATGCAACAGCAGAGTATTACGTTTGAGATAGGTGTTATCTCGTAGGGTTACTGACCCCTTCCATGCGTGCGATGTCGGCCACGGTTGTTTGAGATAGGTGTTATCTCGTAGGGTTACTGACCTCAAAGATAAACACCTTGTCTACCGTATCCGTTTGAGATAGGTGTTATCTCGTAGGGTTACTGACTGCGAGCGTGATGATGCAATGAAGGAATCAGGTTTGAGATAGGTGTTATCTCGTAGGGTTACTGACCACGGTTCTCCAAGCCACCTCGTCTCTCTGGGTTTGAGATAGGTGTTATCTCGTAGGGTTACTGACCTGGAAAAGGTGGCGTTGCTAGGCTCTTATAGTTTGAGATAGGTGTTATCTCGTAGGGTTACTGACCTTTCCTGTTACAGCAGGGTCAACGGCAATGGTTTGAGATAGGTGTTATCTCGTAGGGTTACTGACCGATACAAAGGATCCTTCAATCAGTCTTGACGTTTGAGATAGGTGTTATCTCGTAGGGTTACTGACCGCTCAGGGATATCGGTGACCGTGAGGGAGAGTTTGAGATAGGTGTTATCTCATAGGGTTACTGACCCCGGTTGTTCGGCCCATCCCCCCCCCCGGTAGGGTTTGAGATAGGTGTTATCTAAGAAAAGGTCTCTCTGAAGCAATATTGCTATTTACTGTATAGTAATATTTGATTTATTAAAATTCTATAAATCTTACTCTATAAGACCCATCACGGGTGCGTGGATTGTTTGAGGTAGGTGTGTGCAACAAAGCCGGTTTTATCTTGTGGAAGAGAAAATCCGGCTTTGTTGTTTTGTATCTAATGTATTGTTTTGCCGAAAGCGGGCAATTTTTTTTTATCCAGTAACGAATTAAAATTAAAAATCATATAAATTGACCAAATTTGGAGCAACTTCGACTCATCCATTTTTTCGGTGAGTTCAGATTTACACTGCACACTGTACGTTTTTATGTACACTGTCCTCGTTACCTCCAATCATGTAAGAGGGCTTGTCTGTACCTACACTTTACGTGGAGGATACAGTGAGTACCGTTGTTGACGACAGGCTTGGAAAGACAATCTATGCAGATAATATAAAGCTGATTAATGGCAAGGTTCAGAAGAGACCGATAGACTCTTTGAACAAGGCCGGACTCAAGCTGCTGTCTGTAGACAAGTCTGCTCTCTACGAAAAGCTCAAGGATATGGGAGTGGACAACATCATCACTCCCATTGAGAAACGCTCCCTTGAAAGGGAATGGGACAACCTCACCTCCTCCAAAAACTTCACCCTACAGAAAGTCACAGAGTATGGCATTGGTGAATCCGATGTGGTAGCCGCTGTCCTTACCGCTTATGACGAACTGGAGAACTATCTCAATATCGTACTCGATCCCACACAGATGTCGGAGAACACTGATATCACAGGGATGGAGAATATCACTACGCTCTTTGAAACCTATTACACAGCAAAGGCAACCCTTGATGAAACCCTGTTTAGACTGGAGACAGGAATGCTCAACGGTATGGACTACCGTACCAAATTTAATGTGAGCGTGCTTAGCTCCACAGGCATTACTGTTCCCCTTGATGGCTCACCCTCCACCTTGCGAGTGGTCTTGTACCAAGAAGGCGTTGAGGTCACTGATGAATATCTGGAGACAGACTTCACTTGGAGCAGGGTATCAGAGGACAGGGTAGCTGATGGTACGTGGAGAGGCGACAACTCAATCATAGGCAAGTCAATCATTGTAAACATAGACGACCTTGTATATGGTGCGGCTTCTTTCATGTGTACCTTCAAGCACCTCTACAGTGACACCATGTACTTCTCAAAGTACGGAATCGCTTCCCTCTCCAAGGAAGTACCAGGTAAGGACGGTGAAGATTCGGTATCAGTCCAGATATTCTCAAGCAACGGAAATCTCTTCAGGGATGGTCAGGCGTATACAACCATGTCTGCAACCGTATGGAAAGGGGATGAGGATATTACAAGCCAATTGGACGCTTCTCTGTTCAGTTGGGAACGCACCAGCGGTGATGTTGTAGCAGATACAGCATGGAATACATCAAGCAAAGCAATCGGCAAGAAGATCATTGAGATTACACCGCAGGACGTGGTGGGAAGGTCTGTCTTTGCCTGTCACGTAGATATATAGGAGAGAAAGGAAATGGCAAAAGCCTCAGCATCGTACACGATCATGGACTACACCGATGGAGTCACCCTCCTCGGAAGCATTGAATCAAACCATCCTCGTACCACACTGTACGATACCACCACACAGACCCATAACCCATCTTGGGCTGATACCTCACTCACGCTCACCCCAAAGCTTCACAA
>NZ_JAEKNT010000397.1 GCF_016406725.1 Sphaerochaeta sp. S2
ATGATAGCTTATACCAATGGGGCTCCCGTCTATACAGGTGGGGTTAACCTAGGAGGAGATGCTGTCACGAATGATATTGCCTACATTCTGAACAAGACGCGGGGAACCGCGGAACAGATAAAGTGTGAAAGTGGTCACAGTTATGTACCTTCTGTCAGTAGTGAGGATATGGTACTTATCCCCCAGGTGGGAGGCCTTCCACCCATCAAGATGCCGAAGAAAGAGCTCAGCAAGGTCATTGAACCAAGAATGGCTGAAATCTTCAGTAGATTGCAGAGCGACTTGGAAAAAGCCCAGGTGCATGGTTCCTTTGGTGGTGGGGTGGTATTGGTAGGAGGAGGGGCCCTGCTTAGCGGGGTTACCGAACTGGCAAGTGAGATTTTCCAGCTTCCCGCACGCCTCGGATTCCCTGAGGCTATTGGGGGCTTGGATCGGAGTTATATCAGTCCACAGTACACGACTGTGCTTGGCTTGATGAAGAGTGAAGCTCGTAGGGCACGGAATACTGCTACCGGAACACGTTCACGCAAGGAGCGGACGCGTCGCAAGGAAGGTGGGGCAGTCTCGAAGCTCCGTGGTTTTTTCAGGACACTGTTTTAATCGTGCCGAATGGCGAAGGAATAGAGTATGGATTTTGGAATGTTTGAAGTTGAGGATATGGTTCAGGATGAACAAACCACTGCCACGGTCATCAAGGTGCTCGGGGTAGGAGGTGCTGGGGGGAATGCGGTTAATCGTATGATTGCCAGTGGCCTGAAAAAGGTGCAGTTCGTTACCATGAACACCGATATGCAGGCCTTACAGCGATCCAACGCACAGGTCCGTCTTCCCATCGGCAAGGAGTTGACAGGAGGTCTCGGTGCAGGAGGTGTTCCTGAGGTGGGTGAGAAAGCTGCCCAGGAGAGCAAGGAAGACATCCGTCGCGAGATTGAGAACGCTGATATGGTTTTCATTACCGCCGGTATGGGAGGCGGAACCGGTACCGGTGCTGCCCCGATCGTTGCTGAGATTGCCAAGAGTTGCAATGCCCTCACCGTTGCGGTGGTAACCACCCCGTTCGCTTTTGAAGGGAAGAAGAAATTGCTCTTGGCACAGGCAGGAATTGAGAAACTGCGAAAGCAGGTGGATACCCTTATCATCATCCCCAACCAATATTTGCTGAAGGTAGTGGAGAACAATACCCCTATCAAGCAGGCCTTCCTGATGGCGGATGAAGTCTTGTATATGGGTGTACAGGGAATCAGTGAGCTGATCACAGAACCAGGTGAGATCAACATTGACTTTGCAGACGTAAGGACTGTCATGAAAGGCAAGGGTGATGCTCTCATGGGTATCGGATTTGGAGAAGGGGCGAACCGTGCAGTTGATGCTGCCCGCCAGGCCATCAACAACCCCCTCCTGGAAAATGCCAGTATAGAAGGGGCCAAGAGTGTCCTGGTCAATCTCTCGGGTAGCGACAACCTTACCCTCCAGGAGTACCAGGATGTCGTTGAGTTGGTAACCGACAAGTGCAGTGATGATGCCCTGATCATCGCAGGTCAGGCTTTCAATCCCGAACTGGGTGACCGAATCAAGGTCACTGTGGTGGCAACTGGCTTTGAACGGAAGGAAGAGGTTGTTGGTGCTGAAGTGCCTGAGATGGATATGGTCAAGCGTCACTATGCCGCTGCAAAGGTTGACGAGAAGAGGCAGGAAGAAGATGCCCCTGCTGCCAAAAACACCCAGGAGGACGAGGAACCAATCCCTGCAATCCAGGTGAATCGTTGGCAGGATCTGCAGAAACAGCTGGGCAAGGGGTCGGGTAGTAATTCCAACGACTATACCATCCCTGCCGTACTGAGGTACTCCAGGAATAAAGCAGAAGAGAAATAACCATGGCTCTCCCCGTTGACCAGCTCTTGCTAGAAGAGTACGAGGATTATCTGATGATACAGCGTCGTCTATCACAGGCGACGCTGTCGGTCTATCTATACGAAGTTTCTCGTCTGTTGGAAACAGAACTCCCCCTTGAGACAGTGGATGCAACCCAACTCGAAACCTATCTGATCGGGGAGAGAAAGGAGCGTAACCTCAGCCCTGCAAGTCTTGCAAAGACACTCAGTGCACTTAGGTCATTTTTTTCCTTTCTGCAACTCCAGAAGATAAGGCTGGACAACCCTGTCCTCCTGATCAGTCATTCACAGAAACCGCTCACGCTTCCCCTGGTGGCAAGTGTGGAGCAGATTGATGTACTCCTTGAAAGTATTGATACAAGCTCCCCTCTGGGATATCGGGATCGCACCCTGTTTGAATTGATCTACTCCTGTGGATTGAGAATCAGTGAGGCATGCAATCTTGAGGTTTCCGATTATCAGGATGGAAAACTGCGGGTACTGGGAAAGCGGGATAAGCTTCGTATTGTTCCAGTAGGGGAGATAGCAGCCAACTATCTGGATATATACCTTAGGGATATTCGTCCCTCGCTTGTCGGAATGCGCCTTGCCAATAAGGCCCTTTTTGTCGGACGTAGGGGAAGGAAGCTTACCAGGCAGGCCATATATAAACGTTTTGTCAGCTACTGTGGGGAGTGCGGCCTTGATGCAAAGGTGCATACGCTTCGCCATAGCTTTGCAACCCACCTCCTCGAGGGGGGGGCTGACCTGAGAAGTGTCCAGGAGTTGCTTGGACATGCAGATATCAAGAC
>NZ_JAEKNT010000398.1 GCF_016406725.1 Sphaerochaeta sp. S2
CTTTTAAAACAGGTCTCTCCTGAAAATCTTAGCTTCCATACCAACTGCCTTGGTATTAGTGATATTCCCTTTACGATGACCATAAGCGCCTATGCTTTAGGTTGTTCTATCATTGCTATGTTTAACCGTGTTGGATGTGGAATCTAGACGAAGGCTGCCGATATGGGAGCTGACTTAGTCGGAAAAACAGAAGCAGGAATACCTGAAGATGATCAAAGACACCCAGCAACTATTGCTGATAACGTTGGAGACAACGTTGGAGATGTGGCTGGTCTTGGTTCTGACTTGCTGGAAAGTTATGTAGGAGCATTGGTATCAGCGATGATACTTGCTGCATATATCTATTTTTCTCGGGGAGGGATAGATGCCAGTCTTGTTGCTAAACTTATCTATGTCCCCCTCCTTGTTGCTGCTGTTGGTATTATCTCTTCAATGGTGGGAATTCTTTATTTACTGGTAAAAAAAGTGTCCTCTAACCCACATAAGGAACTGAATGCTGCAACATTTGTCGGCGCAGGATTAACCGTAATATCTTCTGGTTTTATCTCATATTTCGTATTTAACGGCGAAGCCTTGCATACCATAGGATTTGCGCTCGGTGCCTTTTCTCCTTGGGTATGTGCTGTCCTTGGTATTGTGAGCGGCATTGTGATTGGACAAATCGCTGAGTACTATACCAGTTATGATTATAAGCCAACACAGAAGATAGCAGCAAGTAGCGCAGAGGGCGCAGCCCTTACCATTACCGAGGGAATGAGTGTTGGCATGATTTCAGTAATAGGTCCGGTTATCATATTAGGGGTTGCAATTATTGCTGCAAATATTACTGCTGGCCTGTATGGCGTAGCCATGGCTGCTATCGGCATGCTCAGCTTTGTAACGGTTACTGTGTCTGTTGATACATACGGACCGATTGCTGACAATGCTGGTGGTATCAGTGAGATGGCAAAACTGCATCCTGAGGTTCGTGGTATAACTGATGAGTTGGATGCTGTGGGAAATACCACAGCAGCGATTGGTAAAGGATTTGCTATCGGTTCTGCAACCCTTGCAGCTCTTTCTCTCTTTTCTTCGTATTTATATGCACAAGCCGGTGAAAACGCTGTACATGGTGCCGCCATGATCTTAAATATGGTAAATCCTCTTACACTTGTTGGGGCATTAGTCGGAGGCGCACTTCCCTATCTATTTAGTGGAATATTGATAAGAGCCGTTGCAAATGCTGCACGAAAGATGGTCCAAGAGGTCAGAAGACAGTTCAAGGCAGATCCTGGCATTATATTAGGAACAAGTCTTCCTGATTATAAAACATGCATCAGCATAAGTAGTGCGGGCGCTCTATCTGAAATGAAGAGCCCTGCTCTTATTGCCGTTCTTACTCCTCTCTTCACTGGTTTTCTCTTTGGCGCAGAATTTGTCGGTGGGCTATTGATTGGAACAACACTTTCTTCAGTTATGCTCGCTCTCTATACAGCCAATGCAGGGGGTGCTTGGGATAATGGCAAGAAATACGTGGAAAATGGGCACTTCGGTGGCAAAGGTTCTGATGCTCATAAAGCTGCTGTGGTAGGTGATACCGTTGGAGACCCCCTCAAAGATACCGTTGGACCCTCTCTCGATATTCTCATAAAAATCATGGCAATTGTTTCGCTAATAGCTGTATCAATTTTTAGTAAGTATAACTTGTTTTCACTTCTCATGAATTAAATAAAAGGAGTGTCGGATGCATTATTACTATGTAGTATTTTCACCAATTGAAGCGCTCATTTGTAGTCAGTTAGAACCAAAACCGTTTGGGGCTTACATGGCACGAGGATCAAAGAAAGGTTCTGCAGAACGCCTTATGTTTGCGGAGATTGAGGGAGGGTTTGGCAATTACTTCGATTGGGATTATGCAAAAGCCAAATGTGTGACGCATGCAAATGGAGAGGTAAAACACTCGCTC
>NZ_JAEKNT010000399.1 GCF_016406725.1 Sphaerochaeta sp. S2
GGATATGATCGTACGGGGAGCTCCTGCTATCGGAGCCGCAGCAGCATATGGAGTGTATTTGGCAGCACTCCAATGCCCGGAAGAGAAAGCATTCATGAAAGCCTGTGAATTCCTCAGCCTAGCCAGACCTACCGCTGTCAATCTTGGTTGGGCAATCAATCGAATGCTGGCAACCTATGAACATAATGAAAAACAGCCAAGGGAAGCACTCCTAAAAGCATTGCTCGCTGAATCTGATGCTATCAGGGAAGAGGATATCAAGACCAACAAGCAAATGTCACGTATCGGTGCTAGAGTCGTTCCTGAAAAGGCAACCATCCTCACCCATTGCAATACCGGAGCACTGGCAACTGCAGGTTGGGGAACAGCTCTGGGGGTAATCAAGACGGCGTTCTACGATAAGAAAGATATCTTTGTGTATGCCGATGAAACAAGACCGAGATTCCAGGGTGCTCGCCTTACCGCGTGGGAACTGATGGAAGCAAAGATTCCTTCCAAGCTTATTCCTGACAGCGCAGCAGCAACACTGATTCGTGATGGAAAAATTGATTTGGTAATTCTTGGTGGGGACCGTGTAGCGGCAAATGGCGATGTGGCAAACAAGCTGGGAACCTTTGCCCTTTCTGTCATCTGCAAAACGTATGGAGTACCTTTCTACAGCGTGGTCCCTATTTCCACCATCGATTTCTCAATTCCCGATGGATCCGCGATTCCCATCGAGGAGAGGGAAGCAGAGGAAGTCACCCATGTACAGGGAGTGCAAGTAGCCCCAAGTGGAATGGATGTCTTCAATCCTGCTTTTGATGTTACCCCTCACCAGAATCTCACGGGAATCATAACAGAGAAGGGTATCATCTATCCTCCTTTCAAGGAGAATATTGAACGACTTAGACGAGGTGAAACACTCTAGAAGCTTACAGGCAGTGGATACCCGTTCCACTGCCAATTTTTTTTATGTTTTTGGACAGCAGTAATTTTGTGGATATGACAAAAAGAGGAACAATCCATTGCGGTCCTCCTCAGTCATTTTTATTATGCCATGCCATTTACGCATACCGCAAAAAATCCTACCCTATTTTTCGGTTTTACGAAAGGCTTTACCAATTTCTCCATTTTCTATACCATCATATACAGATTATGTATATTTATACAAATAGAGGAGCAATACCCAAATGCACGAAGCAACACAACAGATCCTTGACCACGTAAAGCAAGTCGATCCCAACCAGCCGGAATTTTTCCAAGCTGTAACCTCATTCATGGCCTCAATCGATCATTTGGTGGATGATCTGCCTCAGATTGTATATCACAAGGTCCTTGACAGGATGGTTGAACCAGAACGTGTCATCATGTTCCGCGTTCCCTGGGTGGATGACGATGGACAGCTGCAGATCAACCGCGCATTCCGTGTTCAGATGAATAGCGCTATTGGACCTTACAAAGGTGGATTGAGATTCCACCCCTCAGTGAACCTGTCTATCCTGAAATTCCTCGCATTCGAGCAAACCTTCAAGAACAGTCTGACAGGACTGGCAATGGGTGGTGGTAAAGGGGGAAGTGACTTCAATCCCAAAGGAAAGAGCGACAACGAAGTTATGCGTTTCTGCCAGAGCATGATGACCGAACTATCACGCCATATTGGTGAGGATACTGATATTCCAGCAGGTGATATTGGTGTTGGTGCCCGAGAAATTGGATACCTCTATGGGCAATACAGGAGAATGAAAAACCGCTCCGTCGGTATCTTGACCGGTAAGGGACCCACCTATGGTGGCTCCTATATCCGCCCAGAAGCAACCGGGTATGGTCTGGTATATCTTTCAGCCGCCATTCTGGAAGGCAAGGGAAAGAGTCTTCAAGGAAAAACCTGTCTTGTCAGTGGCAGTGGAAACGTTGCACAATACACCACCGAAAAGCTGTTGCACATGGGTGCCAAACCGATCAGCATGAGCGACTCTTCCGGCATTCTCATAGATCCTTCCGGAATTGATGAGAAGAAGCTTGCCTACATCAAGACTCTGAAAAATGTAAGGAGAGGAAGAATCAGCGAGTATGCCCAGCAGTTCAAGGAAGCAACCTACATCCCCCACAATGGCTCCAATGATGCCAATCCTCTATGGGATGTTAAGGCAGACTATGCTTTCCCTTGTGCTACCCAGAATGAAATCAATGGGAATGATGCCAAGAACTTGGTAGCCAACGGGATTTCATTGGTAGGTGAAGGTGCAAACATGCCAACAACCTTGGAAGCTGATGACATCTTCAAGGAAGCAGGTGTTCTGCATGCTCCAGGAAAGGCAGCCAATGCCGGTGGTGTTGCAGTTTCGGGATTGGAGATGGCGCAGAACAGCCAGAAACTCCAATGGACCCCTGAACAGGTAGACCAGCAGCTGCAGCAGATCATGAAAAATATCTACGCTTCCATCAGCCAGGCAGCAGATAAGTACAGCACACAGGATAACTTCGTCGATGGTGCAAACATTGCTGGATTCCTGAAAGTAAGCGAGGCCATGATTGCTCAGGGGTATGTATAATACTTCCAATGGTTCATTTTAAGGCAGGCTGAAAAGCCTGCCTTATTTTTACCTGCACCCTATTAGGAATAAAACCCACTGTACTACCGGCGAAATCTAGGGTATCATGGTAGGCAAGGAGAATAGCTATGAAAGATCAGATTTTCTACATTTGTAAGCACTGTGGCAACATTGCTGTGAAGGTTGTTGACAGAGGTCCTAAACTCTCTTGCTGTGGCGAGGAGATGGCTCCCTTGAAGGCAAACACTGTTGATGCAGCCCAGGAGAAGCATGTTCCTGTTGTAAGCATTGAAGGGAACAAGCTGAGTGTGAATGTAGGTTCCGTGGATCATCCAATGACCCAGGAACACCACATCGAATTCATCTATGTCCAGACTGAAAAGGGTGGCATGAGAAAGGCTCTCCCTGTTGACGGAAAGCCACACGCAACCTTTGCACTCGATGATGACAAGGCTGTTGCTGTTTACGAGTATTGCAACCTACATGGACTCTGGAAGGTCGATCTCTAGGATTGTACCAACGTTTCCACCAGTTTGGCTTCCAAAGCCAACAGTGATGCATCACCGATATTCCTCGCATTGCGGGGAATATCTATTTTTTGGTACAACAGAGGTTGTTTTGGGTCACCCAGACAACACACTGCATCACCAAGCAAGATGGCTTCCTTAGGGTCATGAGTAACAAACAATGTAGTCTTTGGACTCTCTTCCCA
>NZ_JAEKNT010000400.1 GCF_016406725.1 Sphaerochaeta sp. S2
GCATTCACCAGGGAAGGCATTGCCAGGAATGAAGATCCATCAATGATACGGTCTGCCTTGAAGGAAGGGTCTCCTGTCCCGACAAATACAATATGTTTCCCATCGATACCGATATCACCACGAAGGCTCAAACCTTCCTTGGTCATCGGAATGATGAGTACGTTGGAAATGAGTGTTTTCATGAGGTTATAGTACCATGAAACTACTATACAGTCACCTTGTTGCGCTTGATCTTTTTGGTACTTGTCATGTCCATCGGCTCATTGGTAATAGTGAGCTTGGTAATTTTCTTATACCCTGAAACACGTTGATTGACTTCCTTGATTACCCGCTCAAGATCCTCCTGCACGGAAACAGTATGTTCCTTGTAGTAGTCAGCATTGGGGTAAATCACCGCCTCGATCAACTCGCTGGGTATGTTTTTCTTTTCTTGGTATCCACGGATGAGTATCTGCTCCACCTGGTTGTACAGTTGGAAGAGATCCTCAATCTCCTCAGGATATACATTCTTGCCACCTTCGGTGACAATGATGTTTTTTGCCCTGCCCTTGAGATAGAGGTAGTTTTCCTTGTCGAGGTATCCAAGGTCACCTGTCTTCAGGTAGCCTTCTTCATCAAATAATTCAGCGGTATGGACCGGGTCGTTGTAATAACCTTGGGTGATGTTTGGGCCCTTGACCCGGATTTCTCCCACCCCGTTTTCATCAGGTTCTGCGATTTTCATTTCCACCAAGGGGAATACCATACCAACGGATTCCACCTTGAAGTGGCTGATTGGATTGAGTGTAAGGATTGGACTCGTCTCGGTAAGCCCATAGCCTTGGATGAAATCGAGGCCAAGCTGTTGATATTGCTTGAAGACCTTTGGAGCAAGCGGGCCTGCCCCGCAAATGAGGAAATTATTCCGATCCAGACCAATCTTGCTGAGCAGTAGTTTGTTGAAGGTTTTCCTGAAGGGATTCCAATGCAAGTGTTTCTTGGTGAAACCATTGATCACCATCATTGTATGTACCAAGGTATTGACCAAGAATCCTTTTTTCTTGACCTGCTTCATAATTCCTGCAAGTAGTTTGTTGTATAGAAGCGGTATTCCCATGAAAATAGTGACCTTGCCTTCTCTCAGGTCATTGATCATTTTGCTTACCACAATATCCTGCCCAAAGACACACTCTGCTCCATGTTTGATGGATTCAAGCAGTACTGCTGTACAGCAATAGCTATGGTGCAGTGGAAGGAGTGCATACAATACATCAGTTTCATCCAGACTGAGGAATGTTCCATCACATGCCTGGTAGAGGTCGCTTACAATATTTGCATGTGTGAGCATGGCCCCTTTCTCATTTCCTGTGGTGCCACTGGTAAAGAGGATGGAAGCAATATCATGCTCTGAGCGTGGTATACGCTCATATGTTTTCTTCGCTTGTAGGGTGGTGATGCTTGGAAATGATTCACTCTCCCCCAGAAGCGTTGCGCACCCCTTCAATTCCCCAAACCATTCTTTCTGTACGTCGAGTGCTTCAAGAACATTCTTGTCAGCAAAAATATAGGAGGCCTTCACAAAACTGCTGAGTGTTTCAACACGGTCGGTATTCATCTGGTTGTCCAAGGGAACAACGATTGCCCCTGCATGGAGGGTTGCCAGATAGGCGATAGCCCATGCTGGACTGTTTTTCCCGTTGATGATGATATGATCACCTTTTTCTATACCACATTCCTGCAGATAAGAACTGACTCGAGTGACTTCTTGGAGAATTTCAGAGAATGTAAGGGTTTCCCTGTTGGGTTTGAAAACTGTAAAACCGTTTCGCCCTCCAAACTTCTTTTCTGTGATCAGCAATAAGTCAATGATAGTTGGCCACTGTCCTTCGAACAGCACACCGCGATATTGGTCAAGGTCATCCCAGGAATGTTTCATGATAGGGAAATCTCCAAAAGAAATGCGAATGATAGAAATCTACTAGATGCAGTTTATATGAATCTATCGATTATTCTCACAGAAAGGTCCCTATTTGTCAAGAAAAGCCTAAATTGTTCCAGCAGAAATGATTGGATTCTTAGTCAAAACGTACTATTGGGCAGGAAATAGTCTCTTGTCAGTGTCTAGGAAAGATATATCCTCATAGACAACATCACTCAGTCTTTCCAGCCTTCTCCTGTCATTGCTTCCAGTGAGAACTGCAATGCGATAGCCTGACTGAGCCCGTTTTGCAAAGAGCATATCAGTGAGTGTGTCTCCTACCATTGCAACCTGGGAGGGGTTAATTCCTGCTTGTGTACAGAATGCATTGAAGGCTTCACTGTGGGGTTTCCTGCGATAGTTGCTGTCTCTACTGGCTATGAAATCGACCATTTTTTCCAAACCCATCAAGGAGAGGAACAGATTGGTCGAGGAAGCATTGTCACTGGTAATGACACCAATGTGATACCCCTCTTCTTTCAATCTTCTGAACAAACGTTGTTGGACAGAGAAATCCATCTGCTTGAGTTTTTCGTTAAGCAGAACTTCACTGTGCTTGACACTTCTGTTATACCCTTTAATTGCCTTTATTGCATTTACACGATAACGGATACAATAGAGCAGGAATCTTCTGAGAATTTGGACCCTGCGATGGGTGAACACCAAGCCACGGGGAATGCACTGCCCCTCTTCATCGATGCCCATCAGGCTCAACATTGCCTGTTTGGCAGTCTGCTGGTGCTGCTTTCCCATGGAGTTGAAGGTAAGGGCGATACCCTCCTTGAGGATAGTCTCCCATACCTGGGCGTAGTCAAACAGCGTCCCATCCTTGTCAAAAATGATTCCCTTGAGTTTCTCAACCTTTTGTGCCATGTTGGGGTATCATACGGTACAAACCGACTTTTGTGCTAGGGGGATAGTGGTGGAGAATTGCTCGGATGAAATAGTACAACGGACAGAGCTGTTTGCTTGGCAGGTGGAACAATTGCGATTCAGTGGTGATTTTTACATTTACAATCCATTGCAATATGCTTGGAACATGCATGAAGCATATCTGAGAACCTATCTCTCTCATCCTGTACAGGCACTGATGCTGGGGATGAATCCCGGACCTTTCGGTATGGCACAAAATGGCATCCCTTTTGGGGAGGTGGGTGCAGTGAAGCAGTTTCTCAAGCTTGATGAACCTATTGGGAAACCCTCTATCGAGCATCCATCACGTCCTGTGCTTGGAATGTCTGTGCAACGAAGTGAGGTCAGCGGCAAGCGCTTGTGGGCATTGATGGAAGAGCACTATACAAGCGCTGATAAATTTTCAAAGGAAATGGCCATTGTCAATTACTGTCCGTTGGCCTTCATGGAACGATCTAAATATGCAAAGAATATTACTCCTGACAAACTTCCCAAAGTTGAGAGGATGGCTCTTGAGACAATTTGTGACCGGTATCTCTTGGACCTGATCATGCTGTTGAAGCCTGCCTATCTTATAGGAGTAGGAAAGTATGCACTGAAGAAGTTTCAACAGGTGGTTTCACATGATAGTAGATATATACTAGGTTCCATCATTCACCCCAGTCCAGCCAATCCTCAAGCAAACAGGAATTGGAAAGAGAAAACCCAACAACAACTCATTGACCTTGGTATCTGGAATGATGCATGAGCTTGTATTCTAGATTTGTTTTATATCCTAGGTGAATATGTCACTTTTAGAAATGTAATTCCCGAAAAAAAGGGCTCTAAGCTTACAATTATGAAAAAATCTTACTAGACAATCAACATTGGCTTTGATACTCTGTAGGACATGGATACCATACTTGCGCGTCCTGCTTATGCCAAGGTTAATCTACATCTGGCCGTTGGCCAACCGTTTCAAGATGGGTATCATCCCATCCGTTCCCTGTTTGCCTTGGTGAATCTTGCCGATGATGTATCCATCACGGTAAAGGGGAAGAGCAATTTCAAGGTAGAAGTAACTGGATTGGAAGCGTTTCAACTTGATGGAGAGGATACTTTGACCAAGGCTGCCCGCCTATGGTGTGAGCGAACTCGGCTACCTCTCTCTTTACATATTGATTGCAAGAAACGTATTCCCTCCCAGGCTGGTTTGGGTGGTGGTTCAAGCGATGCTGCTTCTGTGTTGCTTCTGTTGCAGGAATATGCTGGAGAAGCTGCGCTTGACGAGAAATCCCTAGCTGATATCGCGTTGCAAGTTGGAAGTGATGTCCCCTTCTTCCTTTCTTCTCAAAGCTGCGCAATCGTAACTGGTAGGGGAGAAATAATCACACCTATACAGCAGAGGGATCTGGCGTTGTGTTTGGTGATGCCTACCTCCTTTGCTACATCTACGTCATCTGCCTACTCCAGGCTTGACGAGGTTCGTAGCGGTAGTTTGGTCACATTGGGGCCTACAGGTGAGGAGATTGAAGAAGTTTTCAAGAAATCACCTGCGGTATGGAAAAGTTTGTTGTATAATGATTTTCAACAAGGTGTGGAACACCAAGACTTCTATGGCCAACTTGGACAGCTATGCAGTACTAGCCATGGATATTGTGGCCTTACAGGCAGCGGTGCTTGTTGGTTTTTCGTCAGTGATGATACGAAACAAGTACAGGCTGTTTACGATGAGGTACAGATGCGGTTCGGGGCTGGAGTAATGAGCTGGAAAACCGGTTTAGTTATGAAAATAAGATAAAGGTTGTTTGGAGGTTCTTGTGGACATTTCTGAGGTTCGAGTACGAAAAGTCAGTCAAGCAGGTAAATTGAAGGCTTATGTGACCGTAACGTTTGACAATCAATTTGTGGTGCACAATATCAAGATTATAGAGGGCAGGGAAGGAGACTTCATTGCCATGCCGAGCAGGCAGTTGGCCAATGGGGAATTCAAGGATGTAGCCCATCCAATCAGCAGTGACTTCAGAGATCATTTGCAGCAAGTGGTAATGAAAGCATATGACTCTGAGGAAGCACAGGAAGCTCCTCAGGAAACAGAAAAAAAGGAATTATAGCAATCCGCTGGACAAACTTGGGAATATGGTATACTGTCATTTCCGTTGTTGGGAAGTCGCCAAGCGGTTAAGGCTCTGGTTTTTGGTGCCGGCATCGGGGGTTCGAATCCCTCCTTCCCAGTAGTGAGCAGTCCTGTCTTTTGGGCTGCTCATTTTGTTTGTGTGGAGTACTTGTGTTGGCACGCCAAAACATTCTATACTCCCACATTAGTGGTATTCTAAATATCCAAATGTTATGGTAATTGGGCATCATGTAGTTACGATGCGCCAATGAGAGTACAAGGAGTATGTATGTCTGACATCAACAGAAGCTTGAAAGCTAAACCAAGAACCGAAGATTTCGGTAGTGCCGGCGCTCGTCGCCTGCTTCGTGGCGGCCAGATCCCTGCCGTTATCTATGGCAAGAAGGATCCTGTGCACATTGCCCTTGATGCCCGTGAATTCACCAACAAGATGCGTCACTTCTCAGAGACAGCATTGCTGAAGATTGCAGTAGGTCGAAAGCACTATGAAGTATTGTTGAAGGATTATCAGGAAGACCTGATGCGCGGAGAGATCAAGCACGTTGACTTCTATGAGGTTACTCGTGGTCAAGCACTGCGTACCTTGGTTTCCAT
>NZ_JAEKNT010000401.1 GCF_016406725.1 Sphaerochaeta sp. S2
GTACACAAACAACCGATTGCTCGCAGAGCTTGGTTTGGATTACCCCAAGACATATGAAGAGTTGCTTGCGCAAGGACCAGTGATTCGTAAAGCCGGTTTAATACCCATCTCTATTGCGAATAAGGATGCTTGGCCAATGCAGTCCTGTGTAGCAGGTATGTTGGTTGAAAGAGCTTGTGGAATGGAGTGGTGGGATAAGGCACTTACTGGAGAAGCAAGCTATGATGACCCAGAGTTCGTGTATGCTATGGAGATTATCAAAGAGCTTAATGATAAGCAGATGTTGTCTCCGGGAACCAATCAACTTGCCTATGGCCAGGGATTGGATGATTTTGTCAATGAACGTGCTGTATATCTCCTTGATGGTGGTTGGACCGTAAACAGTATGGTGGGTGAACTTTCTGATGAGCAGAAGACGTATATGAGCCTTGAATCATTCCCCGATATTCCTAACCAGAAGGGCAAGAACCTCTCTGTTTCTGCAACAGCAGGACAAGGCTTTGGCATGAATGCAAAGCTTAATGAGAAGGAAGCTGAGGCAGCATGGAAGTGGATCTGGTTCTACTCTGGGCCTGAAGGGTCTGCCATTCGCCAACAGTATGGTCGTCTCCCAGCCTATAACCTTGATGAGCCTGAGGATGCTGATCCCATGATCAAGAAACTGATTGCATTTGCTGGAGAGGTACCGATGGGATATGTCATGGACTCAGTCATAGCAGCAGAACCAATTGGAACATTCAATATCAATCTCCAAAATATGATGTTTGATACGATGAGCCCACTGGAAGTTGCACAGGACCTGGAGAGAATGGTCTCTTCTGTAGGTCGTTAATAGGTGATAGCAACGCTTCCCCTCAGGGGGAAGCGCTGTTCTGATAGGAAGGTTAGATACCATGACGTATGCACAACAAAAACATATGAGTTACTGGATTCTGGTGCTGCCAGGAATTTTGGTGTTTGCTTCAATCATCATATTTCCCGTGCTCTTCAGTTTCTCTTTGAGTTTCACCACCTGGAATGGGTATGGAATGCCTGCTTTCACGGGGTTGGAGAACTATCGGACAATCATATCCGACCCGGTGTTTCTCCACTCACTGAGAAACAACCTTCTTATCGTTGCTATTTCTGTATTTGGCCAGATACCCTTAGGGTTCCTTTTGGCATACCTGCTCCATAGGAGTATGGTCCGTCATGGAACGTTTTTCCAAACGATGATTTTTCTGCCTATTACCATATCTCCGGTCGTGGTTGCGCTTCTCTGGAACCAAATATTTTCATCATCGGGAATGGTTGTAGCTCTGGTTCGCTCAATTACTGACAATCCACAATATGTGATCAGGATATTTGAGGATCAGAAACTTGCCATCATTCCCATCCTTTTTGTGTTGCTGTGGATGCATACCGGAACATATATGATCATCTATTATGCAAATCTGCAGAAGATGACTCCTTCGGTCCTGGAAGCAGCCCAGATTGACGGGGCAAGTGAAAAGCAAATGCTGACGCGTATCATTCTTCCCTCAATGATTGGAACGATTGCCACCACTGCAATTTTCGCTATTTCAGGCAGCTTGAAAGCTTTCGATTTAATCTATGCCATGACAGGAGGAGGCCCTGCACATTTTACAGAAGTGATAGCAATCTACATGTATGTGAATACCTTCAAGTATTATAAGTATGGGTTCGGCAGTGCTGCGTCCATCATCATCGTTATGCTTGCCGTTGGCTTGATTCTACTGCTGCAATTCTTTAGCCGAAGGCTTGAACGACGATTTGAATAGGGGAGCAACATGAAAAAATCAATGACCTTTGGAAAAATCCTAGCATATATGCTCATGATTACCTTCACGTTGCTGACGGTGGTACCTCTTTTGTGGATGATTCTTAGCTCATTCAAACCGCACGCCTTGATTGTTCGCCAGCCTTTGGCTCCACCGTTCACATTCTATACAGAGAATTTCATTCTTTCTTGGGTACAAGGCCACCTGGGAATTTATTTCCTCAACAGTATTGTGTACTCCCTGAGCGCAACCTTTGTAACGGTGATGCTTGCTATGAGTAGCGGCTATGCGCTTTCAAAATTTCACTATCGCTCTGGCAAGGTTATCTATGGGCTCTACACCCTTGGCTTGCTTATTACGGTACATTCAGTCATCGTCCCTCTCTTTATTATGGAAACCAAGTTGGGGATTTCCAATACACGGTTGGGAGTCATACTGCCTTATATTGCCTTTGGGCTTCCTTTTCAGGTTTTTCTTGCAACCACCTACGTGAAAGGTATCCCGGACTCAATGCAGGAGTCAGCCATCATTGATGGGGCAACCTTCTTGGAAATTTTTGTGAAAATTATCATCCCCGTGGCGACACCTATTCTGTCGACCATGTTTATCTACACGTTTTTAGGAAACTGGAATGAATTCGTTCTGGTACTGACCCTTACCAGCGATATGATGATCCGTTCTCTTCCTGTTGGAATCAACAGCTTTGCAGGTGGGATGAGTCGGGATTATGGGTTGCAATTTGCTGCGTTGGTTATTGGTACTCTACCTATGATCATCTTCTACATGATTTTCAAAGATAAGATTGCCCAGGGTTTTGCTGCTGGGTCCTTAAAGGAATAGTGTTGTACGTATGAATTATCAGAAATCTCTTCTTCCCTATCCATCAGACGGAATAATGCTTCTGAAAGGAAGCTTTGTTTTCTCGAAAGTTCTTACACTTGGATTTCAGGATTCTTGTTTCCCAGAGCATGCACAATTTCTGCAGGAATATTTGGAAACGGTCCTAGGGATGGAAATAATCCTTTCTGCTGGGTCGGATAATCCAGACTTGCTTATCACCAAGAGGAAAGAGCTACTTGGAGAGGAAGAATACGTTCTACAGGTAGAACCTCAGGGGTGTAGGTTGTCCTCTACTTCATGGAAGGGAATCTTCACTGGTCTCCAGACATTTATTCAACTGGTAAATTCCAATAGAACACTACAGTGCTGTAGGATTACTGATTCTCCAGCTCTCTCTTGGAGGGGCCTCATGTTGGATGTTGCCCGTTCTTTCTGCCCACTTGAAGAGTTGCTGGGAATCATTGATGCCATGGCCCTGTATAAATTGAATGTTCTCCACTGGCATATAAGTGATGATCAAGGGTGGAGATTCCCTGTGGATGGCTATCCTGATTTGGTGAGTGAAGATCGGGGATACTATTCAAGAGACGATATCAACTACGTCGTTTCGTATGCAGAGAAAAGAAATATCATGGTAGTTCCTGAGGTTGATATGCCAGGACATATGATTGCTGCCCTCAGTGCATACCCAAAGCTGAGTTGCACCGGGGGGCCTTTTGTAATTCCAACAGGAGAGGGAATATTTCAGGATATTCTTTGTGTAGGAAAGGCAGATACCATCGCTTTTGCGAGAAAGGTGGTGGACACACTCTGTTCACTTTTTCCTTCACCCTATATTCATCTAGGGGGGGATGAAATCCCATTGGATCGATGGGCAACCTGCCCTGATTGCCAACATCGTATGCAGGAATTGGGATATAAGGATGAGAAAGCATTGCTTGGGTGGTTCAGCAATGAGATTGCTGCCTATGCAAGGGAGAAAGGCAAATCCACAATCCTTTGGAGTGATTATGTTGATGCTTCGTATGATCCCTCAATAATTACACAAGTTTGGAATCCTCTTCTTGGCAAACATAAGAGATTCCATAGCAACCATCAGGTAATTAAGAGTGATTACTTCCATTCCTATCTTGATATGTCCTACGCTTTAGTCCCTCTCTCCAGAGTGTATCGATACGGCAAAAGTGTACAGAAGGATAGGAAACAGAATACAAAGGTATTAGGTGCGGAATTGTTGCTCTGGACAGAGTACCTGAATACGCGGGAAAAGCGAGAATCTCACCTTTACCCGCGGCTTTTGGCGGGTGCAGAGTCATTCTGGACGAAAGATTCCAAGCTCAGCTATACCCGATTCAAACGAATTCTTACACATGACATACAGCTGGTCTCAGATAATCAGAACAACGTGAATAAACCCTCTATTTGGGATCCTCTACTTCTGGAGCAAATCAAGGCACGGAGAGCTAGAAAGAAACGGGTAACAGCAAACAGCAAGGAAGCTGGGATTTCACTCTGATAATGTGATACTCAGTCACTCCATGCCTCTTTCAGAAGTGAAACCGCCTTTGGTATTTCCTCTAGGTCCAATGTTGCAAATCCCATCAAGAGCGTAGCCTGCTTAATCTCCCGAGGAGGCTCTGAATAGTAGCGGCTAATCCCATAGATTTTTACTTGATGGTTACCAGCCCTCTTTACCAGGGTATTTTCATCCATTCCATTGTGGACGTACAACAGCAGGTGCAATCCAGCTGAATCTCCGGCAATCTCTACAAAGGGGAGGAGTCTGTTGATACAGGAGACTAGAAGTTCCCGCTTTTGACGATAGAGATTACGCATCCTGTTCAGGTGCCGCTCAAAATGCCCCTTTTCGAGAAATGCATGCAGGACCTTCTGTTCAATGAGTGGAACAGGGCAGTAGTAGAAGCTGAGATATGCTTCGTACCGCTCCATGAGTGCTTCAGGAAGAACCATGTAGCTGATTCTCAGGGCGGGGGATAGTGATTTGCTGAAAGCTCCTAGGTAGATGACCTTACCTTGTCCATCGAGGCCTTGCAAGGAAGGGATTGGTTTTCCGCTATAGCGAAACTCACTGTCATAATCATCTTCCAAGATATATCGTCCAGATTTTTCGTTTGCCCACTGCAGGAGTTGCAGTCGCCGTGTGACCGGCATGATACGACCGGTAGGGAACTGATGGCTTGGTGTAATGGAGAGCACATCAGCTCCACTGGCATAGAGTGCTTCTAGAGCAACACCTTGTTCATCCAAAGGCAGTGAAACATATTGTACGCGATTGCTCTTGAACAACAATGTAAGTTTCTCATACCCGGGGTTCTCAATAGCATAGACAGTTCTCTCATCCAAAAGCTGGATGAGCAGTTGCATCAGGAACTCCGTACCACTGCTGATGATGATTTGGTGTGCACCACAGTGAACCCCCCGGCTTGACTGCAGATAGTGGGTGATACTGGAACGCAGAGCAAACAACCCTTTTGGGTCACTGATCGTGAGTAGGTCCCTATCACGCGAGCTGATGATTTGGTTGCTCAACCTTCTCCAGAGTGAGAAGGGGAACCTCTTATGGTCTACTCCTTGATGGGAGAAGGTATACAGATAGGACGGTGTTTTTACTGTATCAACGGCAGGCGTACGCTCATCTGGCCCGAGAACGATGATGCCACTGAGGTCGGCAACATAGTATCCACTCTTCTCCCTTGTCTGGAGGTAGCCTTCGTCAACAAGTTGGTTGTACGCTGCCTGCACTGTGTTGATGCTGCATTGGAGATTTTCTGCAAGCCTACGCTTGGAGGGGAGTTTGTCATCTCGGTTGAAGGTTCCCTTGATAAGCTCTTCCTTGAGATACCGGTAGAGCTGCTCTGTCAGTGTTTCAGGAGCATTGTTCTGCAGCTGTAGATTGATCTTGTACATATCCCTCCATAATCTGGTACCATAAAAAATTCATAAACTGGAACTTTTTATACTATCAGATACCACCTATACTAGGGCAGATCAATGAATAGCACAATGGTTAGGAGGTGCAATATGAGTGAACGAAGTGGGTTGAATAGGAATCTTGCTCAGATGCTCAAGGGAGGGGTAATCATGGATGTTACCTCTCCAGAGCAAGCCCGGATTGCTGAGGATGCAGGAGCTTGTGCCGTGATGGCACTGGAGAGAATCCCTGCCGATATCCGTGCAGCCGGGGGAGTCTCGCGTATGAGCGACCCAATCCTGATCCAACAGATCCAAGAAGCGGTTTCCATCCCGGTTATGGCAAAGGTGCGCATAGGCCATATCGTTGAGGCACAGATTCTTGAAGCCTTGGAGATTGATTTTATTGATGAGAGTGAAGTCCTCTCCCCAGCCGATGACCTCTATCATATCGACAAGCAACAATTCTCCGTACCTTTTGTCTGTGGAGCACGTGACTTGGGTGAAGCTCTTCGTAGGATAGGCGAGGGTGCGAGTATGATCAGGACCAAGGGAGAACCCGGGACAGGGGATATTGTCCAGGCTGTTCGACATATGCGTTTGATCCAGCAACAGATGAGGAAGGTTCAATCCATGCGCGAGGATGAGTTGTTTGAGGAAGCAAAGCTTCTTCAGGTTCC
>NZ_JAEKNT010000402.1 GCF_016406725.1 Sphaerochaeta sp. S2
GTTCTGGGTGTATGGTGATGATCACCGCATTCTCTGCAATGGAATCATCATGCATGACCTGCTTGGTGGCGTTCTTGAACTTGATGTAAATCAAGCTCTTTGCCTCACTCTGCATCTTCCCTGTTCGTACATAGATGGGAATACCGGTAAAGTAGTAGGTGTTTACAAACAACTTGAATGCAGCATACGTGGGAGTATGTACCACATGGCCACTACCCGAACCCAGTGATTCATATCGCCCCATATGGAATTCCTGGATAGGGGATATTGCCCTGAGAACCTTCTCTTTTTCGACGGCGATATCCTTTGGAGTCAGACTTGCAGGTTCGCTCATCGTCAAGTAGGTGATGATCTGCATGATATGATTCTGGATAGTGTCACGTACCACACCGATCTTCTCATAGAATCCTAATCGTTGGTCCACTCCATGGGTTTCGTCAAAAATGATCTCAATGGACTCAATGGTCCTGTTGTCCCAGATTCTTCTGATTATGTCATTATGGAACCGCATCAAAAGCAGGTTTTGCATGAACTCCTTGCCCAGATAGTGGTCGATACGGAAAATCTCCTCATCAGTGAAGGCCTTTTCCAGGATATCGTTGTAACGCTGGGCACTCTCCAGGTCGAATCCAAATGGTTTTTCAACAACAATCTTCTTTGTCAGTGAACAGATGCAATCCAGCTGGTTATCCACCTGTTGGATCTGCTCAATAGCAATCTCATAGAGGGAAGGCTGTAGTGCAAGATAGTAAATGAATTCCACTTCGTCGCATTCCCCACACATGGATTTCAAACGGGTGGTAAGTATGGTGACTGCATTCGCATCGCTCATATCGTAGTACAGGTAATCAAGGTGGTCGGTGAAGGAGGATGGGGCATCTTTCCTGATAATCTCAGAGAGGAACTCATCTCTGGTGGTAAACCGTCTTCCAAGAGCTAGTACCTCAAAAGCATCGCCCTTTTCCATGAGATGCTCATAGGCAGGATACAGTTTCTTCAGTGCAAGGTCTCCCGTGCCACCATATTGGATAATGATTCTCTTCATAGTGTTTTCTCCCTCAGGTCTGTTACTATCGTACCATGGAATGGTTGGTGAACAAAGAAGGAGCAGGGCAGAGTATGTGCATCCTCCTTGCCGGACATCAACCTATTGAGAGCATCCCTTTTTCCTTCGCCCAGGAAGAGCAGAAACACCTTTGCCTCTCGGGCAAGGGTGAGAAAACCATGGTAGGTGAGTGTGACCCGCCTTTTAGGTGGTTTGGGACTATCGATTACCACCATGGTTTGAGCATCAGCACTATTCGGCCAGGAACCAGGAAAGAGGCTTGCTATATGCCCATCCTCTCCTACACCAAGATAAAGACGGTCAAAAGGCTCATCGGAAAGGGACTTTCCTTCACTGACAATGGTAAGTGTGGTCCCTTGATCCAATGCTTTTTGCAACCCAGCTTCCCTGAGCGTATCCTCATTTCGTTCACCCTCAAGACGTTCATCGATAAGATATAGGCGAATTCTTCCAAGTGACTCACTTGGAAGCGTGAGGATGGCATTGATG
>NZ_JAEKNT010000403.1 GCF_016406725.1 Sphaerochaeta sp. S2
CGATATGACCTGCTAAAAGGGATTAAGACACACCACATAATTCAACATAATTGCCTGAGTATTCCGGGCATGTTTGCAGCACCAGTCCAGTATTAGGAAATCATTTTTCCGATTAGTGGAAATCACAGTTCTGGGATGGGAATCACCAGCCTTAGAATGGATAAATGCACCTTGGTGCAAATTCATTCTGAGGATGTCGACATGCTCCCTTACTGAGAAACCCTTAGGCTTACCGTTTTGGGATGTTCACAACGTGAGATGAGTGAAAGCGTAAGCGTCTCACAGAATGCGGTTGTCAAGATTCAGCAGCAGACTTTAGCGCTTGGCCGCGTGACGTATCGGTTACGGATTAAATCCTGAAACAGAAGCTATTCCCAAAGGAACAAGCAGCCTCCTTTCTTTTCTTGCATGTTTTTATTGCTAACCTTTCAACCAGGTTTTATCATATGTACAACCTAATGCACACATCATGCTATACCCATATAGGCGAGAGGAGTCTGCGATGGAACGGAAGTTCTCGTGGTATAGGACCATGAATATCCTGGTGGTTGCATCATGCATATTATTGGTCATTTCATGTTTTGATGAAATAGACACTCCTTCTATTGAAACTGAAACGGAAACGGACACGCTACTTCTTGGTAGTTCCGGCTATGTGATTGGTGACATAGGCCCAGCCGGAGGGTGTGTATTTTATGACAAGGGAAGTTATAGTGATGGTTGGCGCTATTTGGAAGCTGCTCCTAAAGACGCATATTGGGCAATTTTTGGATATTACTATCAGACTGAACCGATCGAGATGTGTGCTAAAGTGGGGACAGCGGACGAAATAGGAACCGGCGAGACGAATACTGCGGCATTGGTGGCAGCAATGGGAAGCACTGCACATATTGATCTTTATGAAGACGGTACTACAGCAAGTTACGCAGCTAAGCATTGCGCTGATTTTGAGGTGACCAAAGATGGTGTGACGTATGATGATTACTTTTTGCCGAGTATAACGGAACTGGAAACGATGTATCAGAATCTTTACTTGAACAATCTAGGACGTCTAGAGGGAATTCTTTACTGG
>NZ_JAEKNT010000404.1 GCF_016406725.1 Sphaerochaeta sp. S2
GCCCTGCAGTGGGTGCTGCAACCGATCCTTCCGTTTCTGCGTAGATGGTCTGATAGCGTTTCTCATCAGCAAAGGAATCATCCCTTTTGATATAAGGAGGAAGTGGTACGTGTCCAAGTACACGAAAAAAATCCTCATCAAGCGGGGAATCAAAGGCAACAGTCCTGGTCCCATCATCACCAATTTCGGTAATCCAGGCCTTACGGCAGTAGCTTCCTTCTTCGTTGCTGAATGTATAGTGTTTTCCTACTTTCTGACGCTTTGCCTTGGTGACCATGCACTGCCAGGTGTTGTCAAGGTTCTCCTCCAAAAAGAGAAATTCCACGGTACTACCAGTATCACTGGTAGCATATACCCGTGCTTTCCTGACTTTGCTGTTATTCACCACAACAACGCTGCCTTCCTCAAGGTAGGAGGCAAAATTATGCATCTGTTCATCAACAACACTGCCATCACTGCGGTTCAGTACCAGAAGCCGGTCCTCTCCTCTTTTGTCAGCAGGTGTTTGTGCGATCAGGTGCGGTGGCAGGTCAAAAGAGAATTCCTTGATTGTCATCCATATTCCTTTTGCAGGGTATACCCAGCAATTCATAAGCAAGTTTAGTGGTCATACGGCCACGAGGTGTTCGTTTCAGATATCCTTTCTGGATCAGGTATGGTTCATAGAAATCCTCAAGGGATTCTATTGCCTCTCCAACACTGATACTTAAGGTTTCGGCGCCTACAGGCCCCCCATCATAGAATTCGATGATGGTCCGCAGTATGTTCCGGTCCTGCATCTCAAGCCCATTGGTATCGATCCCGAGCCGTTCCATTCCATGGTCAACCACAGCAGTGGTGACAATACCATCACCCATAACAGCTGCAAAATCCCGCAATCTTCTCAAGAGACGATTGGCTATACGGGGTGTTCCCCTGCTGCAACGTGCAAGGAGAATGATTGCCTTCTCCTCTATATGTACATCCATGATCTGGGCTGATCGCCTGATGATATTTGCCAGTTCCTTCTCATTGTAGAACTCAATATGACAGGTAATGCCGAATCGTGAGGAGAGAGGGCTGGATACAGAACCTGCCTTGGTGGTAGCACCTACCAAGGTGAATTTTGGAAGGGGAATTCTCATCGTGCGGGCTGCAGGCCCTTGTCCGATGACCCAATCGATCTCGAAATCTTCCATGGCAATATACAGCATCTCTTCAAGAGCAGGCTTGAGTCGATGAATTTCATCGATAAAGAAAATAGATCCTTCGGTGACATTGGTCAGAATCCCTGCAAGATCCTTGGGTTTCTCCAAGGCAGGTGCGCTGGTCATCCGGATCTCTGCTTCCATCTCGTTTGCGATGATACTTGCCAGTGTGGTCTTCCCCAGTCCTGGGGGGCCGATAAGGAACGTATGATCCAATGACTCCTTTCTCTCCCGTGCTGCTTGCACAAAGACTGCAAGATTATCCTTGAGCCGTTGTTGTCCCTGAAAATCCTTCAACAACTTCGGGCGAAGAATATTTTCCTGTCTGTCCCCCTCTTCCTGGAAGGAAGAAGAGGTCACGGAGTTTTGTATCAGTTCGTGTAAATCCGGTTGATTGGTTTCCATATGCATTGTATCCCTGTCATCCGAGCAGCTTGATGCTTAAACGGAACAAATGTTCCTCGGCATCATGGTGACTCATCTTCTCGAGCTCAGAAGCCTGGTTCTCAGTGACCTTGTCCACGGTTTCCTCGACAAGACGACGATCGTACCCCATATCTACAAGTGCATTGATAATGTCACTGTATGGGTGATGTGCCTGTTTTCTTGTTCCACTCTGGCTTCTTCCTTTATCCTCATCCAAGACCAGTACATTTCTCAGGGCAAGGATCATCTTCTGTCCGGTTTTCGGACCAATTCCAGGAATGGATGAAAGCAACTTCAGGTTTCCACTATCCAATGCCTCTGCTAGGTTTCGAACGTTGATACCACTGAGGATCTTCAGTGCCTGTTTTGACCCGATTCCCGATACTGTCTGTAACTGAAGAAAAGCTTCCCGCTCATCTGCATCAGAGAATCCAAAAAGTGACATGCTGTCCTCTCGATGAACAAGAACGGTCATGACTCTCACTCCCCTGCGAGCCTCAAGCGAGAGATTGCTGAATGTGCTGGCAGTCTGGCTGGAAACCGAAAGCGTATACTCGATATGGCCGCATCGTAAAATAAGGGTTCCTTCTTCTATGGATACGATGTCTCCAATCAGTGCGTTGATCATGGCAATTTCATCCTTATTCTTGAAAAATCATAGACAGCAAAGCAGATTGCAACAGCTAAGGCATCCGCGGCGTGATCAGGACGGGGAATGGTTTCAAAACCCAGCAAGATACGAACCATCTCCTGCACCTGATGCTTCTCTGCACCACCAAAACCCGTCACAACACTCTTGATGGTGGGAGGGCTGTACAACTTGACTGGGAGCTCTTGCAATCCCATCTGATGTATACAGGCTCCGATCACCTTCGCAACCGGGATGGCGGAACTGACATTCTTGGTAAAAAAGATGTCCTCCATGGCACAAACATCCACATGGTGGTCTTCAGCCAACTGTCCAACCGATTTCGCTATAAAGTGTATCCTTTGGCTGTCTGGTTGTGAAGTACTGGTTTTGATGACACCAAAAGAAACAGGCCGGTTATGCTGCCCATCTGATTCGACAACACCCCAGCCTGTCTGTGCATATCCTGGATCAATTCCTAGGATTCGCATGCCTTATTCTTCGTCGCTATCCTCAAAATCATCGGGCAATTCCAGGTTGGAAGAGACTTGCTGGACATCATCCAACTCTTCAAGCTTATCGATGATCTTGAGTACTTTACGGGCTTTCTCGGTGTCAAGTGTGACCGTCTGGTCTGCAACTTTCTCTACCTCGGCGCTTTCCTGTTCAAATCCAGCAGCCTGCATGGCTTCCAGGACGTTTGCAAAGTCACTTGGAGTAGTAATTACTTCAATTACTTCATCAGAAGTCGTTACATCATCAGCACCATTCTCCAATGCCACTTCGAAAATCTGTTCCTCGGTGTACTTGGATGAATCGTAGGTTATGATGCCCTTGGTCTGGAACATGTACGATACACAACCGCTGTTGCCCAGAGTTCCGCCATTCTTGGTAAGCGTGGACCGAACATCACTGGCTGTACGGTTCTTGTTGTCGGTAAGGGTATCGATAATAAGAGCTACACCACCAACTGCATATCCTTCATACGTCAGTTCATAGTATGTGGAGTTTTCCAACTCACCAGAACCTTTCTTGATTGCCCTGTCAATATTGTCCTTGGGCATATTCTCTGCACGAGCCTTGAGAATAGCAGTACGAAGCCGTGCATTGGAGTCGGGGTCAGCGCCACCCATCTTGGCAGCAACGGAAATTTCTTTGATCAGCTTCGTGAACTTCTGGCCGCGTTTAGCGTCAGCAGCACCCTTCTTGTGTTTAATGGTAGCCCATTTACTGTGGCCGGACATAATTGAACCTCTTATTTAGTAAAATATCATGAAATCTATAGCCCATTTAACCTATCATATGCGCTAGTGGCGGTCAAGGGGTTGCGGAATTTGGAGAGCGAGCCGTAGGACAATCTCATCAAGAACCATCCATCCAACTTTCGATAATACAAATAGATGTGAGGTATCGTTGTACCAAAGAGGATCGAAATTTGTAATGGTTTTTGAAAATAGTGAATCAAAATCAAGGGAAAAGCGTGTTTTGAAAAGGTTCTTTTCAATCCCACGGTTTGTGCGGAGTGCCATCATCAGGTATTCTTCGACCAATTGGTCACTGTCAAGCATCTCTTTCTCATACCCGCTGAACAGAGTTCCTTCAGCAAAGGGATGAAGGTCTTGCTTCTGGCTGTAATGCCATGAGTGGCTTTCAGATTGCAGGAATGAAGCAGCGCTGCTTCCCAATCCTATATAGGTATCCAGGTCCCAATACACAAGGTTGTGTTTGCAATATCGTCCATTTCTTGCAAAGTTCGATACTTCATAGTGCTCATACCCCAGCAGGCCAAGCCGGTTCCACAATCTTTCCAACAATTCCATCTGGCCATCATCATCCCATACTTTCAGTTCGCGCTCTGAGACTCTTCTTGCAAGGTCTGTCCCCTCCTCTACAGTCAGGCAGTAGAGACTGATATGCCCAGGATCACCGAGCGATACTACGGTATCAATATCCTGTAGTGCCATCTGGATGCTTTGACCGGGAAGTGCTGCCATCAGATCAAAGGAAAGATCAATACCGTAGAGACCATGGGCTTTCTTGGCGAGGGCAATCGCCCTCAAGTTGTCCTCTACCTTTGCATTCCTGCCCAGCTGACGAAGCACTGAATCATCCATGCTCTGGATGCCCATGCTTAAACGGGTTACAAGCTTTTTCTCGAACAGGGGAAAGTATGATTCAGAAAACGTCTCAGGATTCATCTCTACGGTAACTTCACTGCATTGGTTACTCTTTGCTGCAACAAGTAAGCGGGATAGCTGTTCACAGGTAAGGGAACCTGGATTGCCTCCACCAATAAAGATTGTTTCAAAACCACCAGTCTCTTGAACCACACCAGCAATTTCTTGTTCAAGACGTGAAACATAGGTTTCCTGGAATCCTCTCCAAGAGGACTCTGGTTCACTGTAAAACGCACAATATGAGCAACGAGTGGTACAAAAAGGAATATGCAGATACAGGGCTTTTGGGTTGCTTGCACCTAATGTCAGCACTATGCATCCCCCAGATATTTCATGCTTGTGAAGGGCCAGAAACGAAACCGAACCGAACCATTGATTTTTTTCTGGGTCACAGGGCCGAAATACCTGCCGTCACGGCTGTTGTCACGATTGTCCCCAAGAGGAAGGATGGAGTCCTGCGGAACATAGATTCCGCTTTGATACTTCGCGCTATCGCTTCTCGATTGCATGTCCGCTGGGTTTATAAGGTGTTTTGTTCGCTTTGCGGCAGTCTCGAATGCGTACATATCATCGGGATAGGAGTCCCCTTGGACGCTTGCGTATTGGCTCTTCAAGTAGGCTGGACTTGCTGACAGGTCCAGACCAGCTTCCTGATATCCAAACAGACTACCCCATGCTCGAATTCCTTCGTAGGAAGAGGTATCAAGACTTCTATGTGGACCGTCTGCCAAAGAGAGATCAGATCTGAACGAATCTTCATCAATATACGATGAGAAACCTGCAGGACGAACCTGTACATTACCATTGACAAAGCGAATCGTCTCAGAGGGAAATCCAATTGCCCTTTTGACATAGAGTCTCTCAGCGATGGAACCATCTTCATTCTTATCAATATTCACCAATGAAAAGGTACCCA
>NZ_JAEKNT010000405.1 GCF_016406725.1 Sphaerochaeta sp. S2
TTGCAGTACAGGGCATGACCGAGACCACCCGTATGTTCCTTGGGTCTATTCCAGCTTGCTCAGCGTAATATGTCTTGGCAATGGAGCCGAACATCTGTTGTGGCGACTTGCAGGATGAGAGATGATCGAGTTGCTCAGGATAGAAGGTTTCAATGAATTTTATCCATCCAGGAGAACAGCTGGTGATCATGGGGAGCGTACCCCCATTGGTCATGCGGTGTATCAATTCATGAGACTCTTCCATGATGGTAAGATCGGCACTGAACTGGGTATCAAATACCCGGTCAAAGCCGAGAGCCCTCAGAGCACTGACCATCTTCCCGGTCACCAGGGAACCTTCACCCAGGCCCATTGCCTCTCCCAGCCCTACCCGAATAGCCGGGGCGGTCTGCACCAACACTACAAGGTTTGGATCAGCGATCGCATCGAACACTGCCTGCTCATGACTCTTCTCAGTGATTGCACCGGTTGGACAGACAAGGGAGCACTGCCCGCAGTTTGTACAGACTGAAGAAGCCAGTCCTTCATCAAAGAAGGTTGATACGGTCGTACGGAGTCCCCTCCCCATCATCTCAATTGCATGCACTTCTTGTACCTTTGCACATACCTCGACACAACGATTGCAGAGAATACAGGCATTGGGGTCACGTACAATTGCGGAGGAAGAAGAGTCAATCGGAAGTATCGATTTTTTCGTCCTCTCGAATCGTGACTCTCTCACTCCCAGTTGCAGGGCAAGGGACTGCAACTCGCAGTTGAGGTTTCTCTCACAATTGGTACAAAGCAAAGGATGGTTTGCAAGCAACAACTCAAGATTCAGCTTCCTTGCACGCATAACACGGTCGGTGTGGGTATGGATGACCATATCCTGCTGGACGGTATGGAGGCATGAGCGGACCAAACGCCTGAATCCCTCAATTTCGACCACACAGATGCCGCAAGACCCGTGTGCAGAGACATCCTCCAGATAGCAGAGTGAAGGAACCTTGATTCCTGCAACTTTGCATGCATCCAGGATTCTAGTCCCCTCTGGGACCGTGACTGTTTTTCCGTCAACGGAGAGTGTGATCATCTTCCTATCCATAGAGCACCTCCTGTTCACACTTGACATCGCACCTGAGACATCTTCCTGCCTCCATTCTTGCCTGACGACCGGTGTATCCCTTGTTCACCTC
>NZ_JAEKNT010000406.1 GCF_016406725.1 Sphaerochaeta sp. S2
CTTATACTCACCGAAGGCAAGGGTCAACTTGACATGTTGGACACTACCACCCTTGTTGTTCATGAACTGAATATCTTCAATTTGTGCTCCTTCCATCATCAACACCAGTGGAGGGTTCTTCTCCCCGTAGGGCTCAAAGAACTCCACCACCTTGATGATACCAGGGGTCATATAGGTATCGGGTAGTGTTACATCGATGACAAGCTCATCCTCCGCATCATCAATCATGCAATCCATCGTATCTATCTCATCAGTAACACGCTTCTTGAATTCAGCAAGGTGCTCAACATCCATGGAAAAACCACCGGCACAGGTATGTCCTCCGAAGTCCAGGAAGAGATCACTGAAACGAGAGAGGAACTCCCTTGCATCAAAGTTCTCAGGGCTTCTCATGGAAGCAGAGACCCTGCTCTCATCCACAGTTGCCAGGACAATGGCAGGAGCGTTGTACTGTCTCAGCAATCGGCTTGCCATCAGACCGGTAATTCCCCGAGAGAGGGTACTGTCCTCTACAACGACAAGCTTGCTTCCCGATTCTTCAAAGCTCTCTTGGGCACTTTCCTTCATCCGGTCCCACGCATCTTCACCAAGCTTCTGCCGTTCCTTGTTCAGCTTGATCAACTCCCCTGCCAAGGACTCTGCCTCATACAGGTCTCCTGCAAGCAACATTTCCAAGGCTACCGTCGGTTTCCCCATACGCCCGGAGGCATTGATTACTGGACTGATCTGCCAGGAGATATCACTGGTTGAAAGCTGTTTTCCCATCAGGTTCTGCATGGAGAATAATGGAAGCAGACTCTGCCTGCGCCCTTGCGCGAGCACCTTGAGGCCACGTTTTACCAGGATTCGGTTCTCGTTTTCCATTGGCATCAAGTCGGCAACCGTACCAATGGCAACCAGATCGAGCACTGATTCATACTCAGCATCGAGGGAAGGATACCGCTTCATGCAATAAGCAATGAACAAGGTATACAGAACCTGTAGCTCATCCTTCCCATGGGGGGAATAGCGTACTGCCCTGCTGATATTGGATAGGGCAAATAAGCCCTTCCCCTTCACCACGGGAAGGACCGCTTCCATTTCGCTGCGCATATCAACAAGATGAATATCGATCTTCTTGCCGAAGGCTTGCCTCAGCTGGGCAAGCTCAGCGGCTGCATCAACCACCAAGATAGGGAGCCCTGCAGAGAGAAACTCCAGTGCCTTGCTCTTGCTTACATCGATAAGACCTGGATTGATCTCCTCGATGACACGATCAACAACCAAAAGGTTTTCAATCCTCACAGCCTGGATAATAACCGTATCATGACCGGGTTGTGCATGAAGCAGGATGCACTCCTCCCGATAGAAATCCGTTTTGCTGAATCTCAGTGCCCAAATCACCTTGGCCACAACCCCGCATCCGGCAAGATGTTCGAAAGGGTACCCGCAACCGGGTACCTTTGGGTCGATGATGGCAAGGGCTGGTGGCAAGCTGTCTCCACTAATATGGTGATCAAGGACAATCGTATCGATGCCAAGACTGTGTGCATAGGCAATTTCATCAAAGTTTGAGATACCACAGTCAACCGTTATGATCAGGGTTACATGTTGTGCCGCAACCAGGTCGACTCCCTCCATGGTAAGCCCATACGGCTCATCACCATCAGGAAGCTTATAGCTGACTTCCAGTGACAAGGATCGCAGTTCCTGTACCAACAAGGCAGTACTCGTAATACCGTCTACATCACGGTCCCCGAATACACAGACCTTCTCCCCTTCTGTGACTGCTTCATTGATGCGATCCACAACCTCTTCCATGTCATCGAAGAGAAATGGGTTATGGAGATAGGAAAGTTCACTCTCCAGGTAAAATTTGATCTGTTCTCGACTGGTTAAGCCTCTTCTTGCAAGTATCGAGGAGCTGATGACATCCAAACCGTACTGTTCATGCAGACGGCGGATGTCCTGGGACGAAACGGGAGATTTTTTCCAAACCATATATAACAACCTTTCACATAAGTATACACATTTACAGACTCGTCGCCTCCCACAAAATGGGAGATGAGAGTGTTTTGAGCATCCTCTGCCCGATCATCTGCGCGTATCGCAACAGATACCGCTTGATCCTCAGTGTGGCAGCATCGCTGAGAGGGACCTGAAGACTCTGCTCGAATTCCATGGAGGATGTCACCTCAAGAT
>NZ_JAEKNT010000407.1 GCF_016406725.1 Sphaerochaeta sp. S2
GATCTGCACGATAAACTTCGTTCCTGCTACGGCAGACGTGTCGATAGACGCCTCAGTCGTGCAGCCTTGGAAACACTGTCCATTGTTGCATACAGCCAACCGATTACCCGTAGGGAGATAGACAACATCCGTGGGGTCAGCAGTGACACCATCATCCGTTTGTTGCGAGACCGTGAATACATCAAGGTGATTGGAAGGAAGGATGTCCCTGGGCATCCCTGCCTTTATGGAACCTCGAGGAAATTCCTTTTCGAATTCAACCTGGCAAGTATCAGCGCACTACCCAAGCTCTCCGATATCGATCGACTGCGATTTGAAGCAGAACCAACACAGGAGAAAGAAGAAGCATGAAATTATCATATCCGCTTAGATTACAGGTCTATTTGGCAAAGAGTGGTTGCGGGTCCCGCAGATCCTGCGAAACACTGATCACCAGTGGGCGGGTAACCGTGAATACGAAACGGGTAACAGAACTGGGAACCAAGGTCGATGAAGAAGATGTTGTCATGGTTGATGACCAATTGGTGGAACCAAGTGAGAAAACCTACTACTACGCCTTGCACAAGCCCAAGGGGTTTGTTTGCACGAACTGGGATCCAAACGAGAAAAACTACGCACGTGATCTGATTGATATTCCAGACAAGAATCTTCTCTTCCATATTGGTCGTCTGGACAAGGATTCCAGTGGCTTGATTCTCTTCACCAACGATGGGGATGTAGCACAAAAGATCATGCATCCCTCCGAGGAGATTGAGAAGGAGTACTTGGTAAGCTGTACTACTGGCGTACGCAGGGAAGACCTGGATGAGGCGCGTAAGGGAGTCCTCATAGACATGCCGCAGCCTTATACGATCAAACGTTTTGAGATCATCAGCAAGAAATGGGTAAGGATCATCCTAACCGAAGGAAAGAACCGGGAAATCAGAAAGATTCTCAGCCACTTTGGGTATGAGGTGAAGCAGCTGGTCAGGATGAGGATTGGTTGCATTGAACTGGGTGACCTCAAACCAGGACAGTACCGTACTGTCACTTCATCCGAGATCAAGGCACTCCTGAATGGAGAAAATGATATTCTAAGAAAGAGTTCAGGGAGAGGATGGTAATGGTCGTAGCCATAGACGGACCGGCTGGAGTTGGGAAAAGCTCCATTGCCCAGATGATTGCAAAGACTTGCAATTTCTACTACCTCAATTCCGGTTCATTCTACAGGGCCTACACCTACCTGCATATACAGGAAGGGAAGGACCCCATGGATTATCCAGCAGTTTTGGAAACTGCAAAGCACTATATGCTCTCTATTGAAGATGACCGTATCTGTGTCAACGGCAATGATATTGAGGATAAGCTGCATACCCCTGAGGTTGATGCAGTAGTAGCGCAAGTATCAACGTATCCTCCGCTTAGAAGCTATGTGAATGAACAGCTGAGAAGGATTGCAAAGGATATGGATGTTGTCATTGAGGGGAGAGATATTACGACGGTGGTCTTCCCAGATGCCGACTTAAAATGTTACTTTGATGCAAAGGCTGAAGTTCGTGCTGAACGTCGGCTCAAGCAGCATCCAAACGGACAAGACTACGAGACTGTGTTGCGACAAATCAAGATGCGTGACGAAATTGATAAAGGCAAGGAAGTTGGTGCACTACGAGTTGCAGAGGATGCCTTGTACATAGACACCTCGTACTTGACTATAGGACAAGTTTGTGAGAAAGTGTTATCTGCTATTTTTACGCTCAAGGGCGATGTAAATAGGTAAATTTAGGATCAGGAGAAATCAAGTGGCTGAAGAACAAGAAATGGAAGAAAAGAAGACCAGAATGCAGGATTTACTGCAGGAGGAGTATCTTAAATCTCTTGATGGAATCGAAGACGGTCAGCTCGTGGCCGGTACTGTTGTCCAGGTAAACAACGAGTATGTATTCGTGGATGTCGGTTATAAGAGCGAGGGTCGTATCTCTCGTGACGAATTCGCATCGATTCCTGAAGTAGGTGATGAGGTAAAAGTCGTCATTATCACCAAGGAAGGGAAGGGCGGCCAGATCGTCGTTTCCAAGAAGCGTGCCGATTTCAAAGAACGTACAGATGAACTGAAGACTGCTTCAGAAAGCAGATCTCCCGTTTTGGGCAAGTTTGAAAAGGTAATCAAGGGTGGCTTTGAGGTTGACCTCGGAGGCGAATACAAGGGTTTCTGTCCCCTCTCAAAGGCTGATGTCCAGAGAGTAGAGGATCCCGAGACCATGATCGGTATCACTGATTACTTCATCATTGACAAGTTCCACGGTGGCACGAAGCTTAAGAGCGTTGTGAACAGACGTGAGTATCTTGACCAGAAAATCAAAGAGAATAAAGAGAAATTCTTCTCCACCGTCCAGATCGGTGATGTGGTTGAAGGTGTGGTGAAGTCATTCACCTCCTTTGGCGCATTCATTGACCTTGGTGGATTCGATGGACTCTTGCATATCAATGACATGAGCTGGGGCCATGTTACCCGTCCTAAGGACTTCGTGAAGAAGGGACAGGTGGTACAACTCGGACTCATTGGCATCGGCCCGGAGGCCCAGAAGATCAACCTGGGGTTGAAGCATATGCAGGAAGATCCTTGGACGACCTTCGAGCAGAAATACAATGTAGGTGATACCATTAAGGC
>NZ_JAEKNT010000408.1 GCF_016406725.1 Sphaerochaeta sp. S2
ATCTGATTACGATGTGTTCGTGAAGCATTTTTCTTCCCCGAAATTTGCTGTTTATGCCTTGGAGACTTCTCCAAGATGTCGGTTCCCTTTTGCAAAAGTGTATGATACAAAAACCTTTGTGAAAGAGGGCGCACAAAATCATGACATTGAGTTTGGTGTGTTTGTGGATATATTTCCTTTGGATGTAGCACCTGACGATTCAAAAAAAATCCATAAGCAAGTTCAGAAGTCCCGAATGTACCAACAACTTCTCAAAGTAAAGATGTCTCGATTGGGCAAGCATTGGAGTCTTCTCAGGAATTTCCTCTTGCTTCCCGGTAAACTAATGGTATTGCCCCTATCAGAAAACTGGCTGGCAAGGAAGATAAACCGCATCGCACGTTCCTCTTCAAATCTCATAAGCCATAGCATGGGATGTATGGTATGGGGATATGGTGAACGTGAAATATTGGATAGTGATTGTTTTGCCTCATCTGTCCCTCTAGAATTTGAAAACCTTGTATTTCCTGCACCCAAAGGCTATCATGAGTATCTCTCTTCTCTTTATGGAGATTATATGCAACTACCTCCAGTAGAGAAAAGAGTTAGCAAACATGACTTTGTTGCGTACTGGAATGAGTAATGGAAGGGAGAGTACATGAATATTGCCTTGATAATAGCTGGGGGTTCTGGAAATCGAATGAATTTGGATGTTCCCAAACAGTTTGTGACCATCTATGAAAAACCGGTGATTATCTACACATTGGAAGCATTTCAAGCACATCCTGAGATTGATGCAATTGAAGTGGTATGCCTGGACGGTTGGCAGGATACGGTGAAATCGTATGCAAAAAAATACCAGATTGATAAGCTGAAATGGGTTGTCACCGGAGGATCCAGTGGACAGGAGTCAATTAGAAACGGGGTATTTTCACTGAAAGGGATCTGCAAGGATGATGATCTGGTAATCGTGCATGATGGAGTTCGCCCACTTGTGGATGCCAGTGTGCTTTCCGATGTAATAGTTGTAGGAAAGAAATATGGGAATGCAGTGAGCTCGATGCCGTATAATGAACAGATCTTTAAGAAATGTGATGATATCTCAACCTGTGAGTATATTCCTCGGGAGACCCTTCGAAGAGTTTCTACCCCCCAGGCCTATAGGTTTGGTAAACTGTTGTGGGCGTACCAGAAAGCTTTCTCTGAAGGTATCGGCATCTACGGGTCGGCATATACCAATACCATGATGGTGGACTTGGGTGAAAAACTGTACTTTGCTGCAGGTTCAGAGAAAAACATAAAGCTCACGACGAAAGAAGACCTGGACACTTTCAAGGCATTTTTAAAAGTTGGACGTTATGAGATGGATTGACCACGCATTGTACCAAGCAGATTTGGACGGAGTAATTGCTCGTTTGGATGACTGGAGTTTTCTTAGAAAAAAAACAGTACTCATTGTCGGGGCAACAGGGATGATAGGCAGTTTTCTTGTAGACTTGCTGATGAAGCAAAATGATGCGACAGACCTACAGTGCCATATTCTAGCAGTGGGAAGAGATGCAGAGAAAGCAAAAAAACGTTTTTCGTCCTATGCAGCTTCTCCGTATTTCTCCTTTTATGCACAAGATATCAATGCAGGTATTCATATAGACAAACATGCTTCCTATATTATTCACGCAGCAAGCAATACGCACCCCGTTGCCTATGCAACTGACCCGATTGGAACTATCCTCACCAATATAACAGGTACCAATAATCTACTTGCTTGGGCAGCTGAAAATGGGTGTGAGCGCTTTCTGTTTGCATCAAGTGTTGAGGTGTATGGGGAGAATAGAGGTGATGTAGATGCTTTTGATGAATCATATCTTGGC
>NZ_JAEKNT010000409.1 GCF_016406725.1 Sphaerochaeta sp. S2
CTTATACTATATGTGAGTCCCTTTATGCTCCTATCCAGGGTCAAGCCCTTATGGTGGTTTAACGGGATCGTCACCTTTGTTATTTTTATTTTTACATACCTCACCAACTACTATTTACATTTGGTATGCTAATTAATCTGATTTGTGTGATGCTATATTTATTCTAAGCGATTCTTAAAAATGCCTCTGGTCGTTTGATGTCAGAAAGCATTCTAGCTTCATCATAAGGCATATTTCGAGTTACTACAGCGTATATTATTCTTAGAAACTTCCTAGCCAAAGCCATCATAGATTGTCTTCCCTTAAGCTGATTTTTAGGTCTCTCTGTATAATATTTATGCAGTTGCTTAAATCCTTTATTACTTGAAATCATTGTAAATATCGCCTGGTATAAGAACTTCCTCAAGTCACTTCGACCTCGTTTACTGATTGTTGTTTGACCTTTCTTCTTTCCAGAACTACATTCTATTAAAGATAAACCAGCCATCTTTATTAACTGGTCCGCATGTGCGTAATTTCTTATATCACCGAGTTCTGAGATAATACCACTTGCCAAGTTAAGGCCAATACCTTTAATTTCAAGTAACCTTTGAACTTCTGGAAGTGTAGTACAAAGCTTTTCTATTTGGGCTGACAAGTCCTCTAGTTCATGTTTGAATAACTCATATTTATTTAGTAAATGTCGAATCTCAAATGCAGCAAATATATGACCTACGGTAGTTCCTATGCTATTTTTAGCAATATTTACTAATTTAGAAATCTTATTCTTTCCTGCACCTCTTCTTAACTTCTTTGGGAGAGCTTCATATATTATCTCAGCTTTTACTTCACTTATAACACATGGAAATACATAATCTCGTAAGATGCTTATAAATGAATCCGACTCCCAACTTTTGAATACTTTTTGGTACTCTGGAAAGAATCTCGATAACCAATTGTGTATTTGATTCTTACAAGCAATTAAATCTGAATTAAGAATTTCTCTTATTTTCTTAGCATTTCGTAATTCTTCATACACACCAGTTAATAAATTGGGTTCAGAATACCTTGCATCTTTAACTA
>NZ_JAEKNT010000410.1 GCF_016406725.1 Sphaerochaeta sp. S2
CAGCATGCTTACGATACCGGGTTGATTCTCTTCCAAGAATCCCCTGTGGTCTCCAGATCATCATAACAACCAGTATCAAACCAAACAGGATCTGCTTGAACTGGGGTGGAATGACGCTGGACAGTCCGGTGAGCTGAGGAAAATAGCTGATGAACTGGATGATGAAAGCACCCAGGATCGAGGCCTTGAAGTTGCCCATACCACCAAGCACCACCATACAAAGCACCATGACCGAGACCATGAAGGTATACGTTCCCGGTGTTACTGACAAGGTAAAAGTAGCCTGTAAGGAACCTGCAATACCAGCTACCGAAGCGCCAAGAATAAATGCATACACCTTGTACTTCGTAATGTTGATACCCATGGACTGGGCAGCAATCTCATCCTCCCTCACTGCAGACAATGCACGCCCCATTCTTGAACGGGCAAGACGCTGGAAAAGAAAATATGCAATGATGACGAACACAATCACCATCACCAGGAAGGCATACTTCTTGTAAGGATTAATGGTAAATCCGAAGATGACAGGCATGGGAATTCTCTGGATACCCATCGGACCATTGGTCAGTGAGTCCCAGTTGTTCAATACGTTACGTACAATTTCGCCAAATCCCAGGGTAGCAATGGCCAGATAGTCACCCTTGAGCCTGAGAGTCGGTAGTCCGATCAACAAACCAAAAAGTGCACTTACCACAAATGCTACAGGAAGCGTGGCCCAGAAAGACCAGCCAAATTGCGTGGTAAGAATTGCCGTTGCATAGGAGCCTATGGCAAAGAAACCTGCCTGGGTTAGACTGAGCATACCGCCGTAACCGGTGATAATGTTCTGTCCGATCGACATAAGGGCATAGATGCCTGAGTAAATCAAAATCAGTAGAAAAAAGTTAAGCATATTACACCTTCTCCTTTTCGACCTTGCCGAACAGCCCTTCCGGCTTGATCAAGAGAATGAGAATCAATACACCAAAGGCAATGGTATCCTTCAGACCGGTAGGAATACCAAAGACGGCAACACCAAAGGTTTCCAATACACCGAGCAAGATACCTCCAAACATGGCTCCGCTGATATTCCCGATTCCGCCAACAACAGCAGCCACAAAGGCTTTAAGGCCTGTCATGGTTCCCATAGTAGCGTAGACCTTGAAGTCCAGAGCTATCAAGATACCACCGACTGCGGCCAATGCGCTCCCGATGGCAAACGTCATGCTGATGACCTTGTTAACATTGATTCCCATCAACATAGCTGTTCCCTGATCCAAGCTGGTTGCGCGCATGGCCTTCCCCATCCTGGTCTTATCAACGAAGAGCTTGAGAATGATCATCATAAGCAAGGAGACACTCAAGATGAGAATCTGGTGAGGCGTGATAACGACCTCCCCGATATGAACCGGCGTATTGTCAAAGGGATAGTTGAATTTTCTGGAATGTGTGCCAAAGGCCCATGCAGCACTGTTGGAGAGTATGAATGAAACACCAATAGCGCTGAGAAGCGGGGCAAGTCTGGTTGCTCCCCGTAGCGGTTTATACGCAATACGCTCAATGGACATACCAAGTACGGCGCTGAACCCCATACTGATAAGCATAGCTAGGAAGAAGGCTATCAGTGTCCATGTTCCAAGCGGGGCATCCCCTCTCAGTCCATCAAACACAAACAGACCAATATAAGCCCCAGCCATTAATATGTCACCATGGGCGAAGTTGATAAATTTCAGAATGCCATACACCATGGTGTACCCCAGGGCTATCAGGGCATAGATGCCCCCCAAGGTCAGGCCATTCATCAAATGTTGAAAGAATTCGGCAATTCCCACGATGCTCTCTCCTTCATACGAAAACTAGTAGGTACGATAACATGAAAAGACCGGTGTAAACAACACCGGTCCTCCCATTTCCCGAGTAGACCGGGAAGTAACAGAGACCTTAGTCCACCTGGGTAAGGACTCCATCAACAACGGTATAGGAACCGAGGTATTCAGGAGTAGTCCCGTTGACCTTGTAGAGTCCCTGGTATGCAACCAAGTCACCATTCTCAGCAAAGTTGACGGTACCAGAGACACCAGCAAAGTCCTTGGTAGCTGCAACCGCATCACGGATGGCAGCACGGTCAAACTTACCAGTCTCCTTGTACACTTTGTCCATTGCCTTGAGCAGAATGTTTGCTCCATCGTAAGCGTTGGTTGCAAAGCTATCAGGACCAACACCAAACTTGGCTTCATACTGTGCAACGAAATTACTGTAGGCAGGACTTTCCTTGACCTTTGCAGGACCAACATAGATTACGCCGTCGGTGAATTCACCAGCAAGGTCGTAGATCTCAGGGTTGGAGAATCCATCACAGGAGAGGAAAGGAATATCCATTCCCAACTGACTGGCCTGCTCGAGAATCTGAGCCATCTCAGCGGTGTAGTTGGGGATGTAGATTGCTTCAGGATTGGCACTACGAATCTTGGTAAGCTGGGTCTTGAAGTCCTTGTCGCCGACCTGGAAGGATTCAGCAATGGTCACCTTTCCACCAGCTGCCTCGAATGCAGCAGTCATGCCTTCGTACAAACCCTGGCTGTAGTCATTCTTTGCATACAGGACAGCAAGATTGCGATAGTCAAGCTCATCATAGAAATAGTGGCCGGCAACCTCACCCTGCAAACCGTCGGATACAACGGTGCGGAATACATAGTCACCAATGCTGGTAATATCAGCGTGTGTTGCAGAGGGGCTGATCATTACGATGCCTTCACTCTGGACACGCTCACCAACAGCAAAACTGGTACCGGTAAGTACTGGGCCTATCATACCAACAATTTGATCAGCCGAACTGAGCTTCTCGATTGCTGAAAGACCTTTCTCAACATTTCCTTCAGAGTCCTCAGAGACGAGAACTGCAGGTATCTTGCCACCAAATCCACCATTGGCATTAAACTGCTCAACTGCGAGGATTACCGAGTTGTTGCTTCTTACACCATAGTTGGCATAGTCACCGGTCATGGGGCCCATAAAACCAATTTTGGGGCTGGAAGATTCTCCACCACCCTGTGCAAACAAGGGGGAAGCCAGCAAAGCCACCAGAATAAAACAGACAAACAGGCTTTTCTTCATATTAGTACCTCCATATACTGATCGAACAAGCTGAAACTTTTTCGTTTCGAAACATTGGTTAAGTTTATACATTAACTAGTATATTTATGCAACATTCAACCACGACAATTTGTAAATTTTCCTCTTATATCCGAAAATCTCCACTGAAAGCTAATTATTATTGCAAGCCGCAGAGATTTCAGTAGGGAATTCTCTAGTTTGGATTTATACTGGAGAAAACAGAAGAGCTCTAGGAGGTTCATATGGCAGAGAAAGTGGGTATGATTGCTGAATTCAAGAAATTCATCACCAGGGGAAATGTAATTGATATGGCTGTCGGTATCATTATTGGTACCGCATTCAAGGAAATCATCAATTCGCTCGTGAAAGAGATTATCATGCCCTTGATCGGGCTCTTCCTGGGTGGGATAAGTTTCGTTGACCTGAAAATTGTCATTGCAGAGGCCACGGAACAGACCACTGAGGTTGCCATCATGTACGGGAACTTCATCCAGAGGATCATCGATTTCCTCATCATCGCATTTGTAGTATTTATGATGGTAAGAACAATCAACAGAATCCGTGAACGAATTGAGGCAAGGAAGAAAGCTGAAGCAGCAGCGGAAGCAGAGGCAGCACCTCCTGCTCCAACCCCTGTTGATATCGTTTTGCTTACTGAAATCAGGGACCTGTTGAAGAAGTAATAAATTTCACTCGCCCCTTGCATCCTCTACCGGATTTGGGGTAGTATCGGCTGTGTGCTGCCCTCGTAGCTCAGCTGGATAGAGCACTTCCCTCCTAAGGAAGGGGTCGTGCGTTCGAATCGCGCCGGGGGCAAGAAAGGCTGTTGGGAATCCCAACAGCCTTTTCTCATCTTTATAGAACCAGGATTAGAATCGATAGTATTAACAACAGAACCAGTAATACAATCAGGAATATGCGAAGCACCTTGCCCCGCTTTATTCGTAGTCGGTTTTCCACGGTATCGCGGGAGCGTTCATATTCAATCCGTGCTTCTTCCGCTTCCAGTCTCTTCTGCCGTTCTTCCTCGGCCTTCAACTCAGCTTCCCGTTGTTGTTTGTTTACTGCATCCTGTTTTGCTTCCTGCTCCTTCAGATCCAGGT
>NZ_JAEKNT010000411.1 GCF_016406725.1 Sphaerochaeta sp. S2
CACCAAGCGTGGGATTGCTGTAACACTGGTTGAGATGGCACCCCAGGTTATGCCCAACCTGGAAGGGGAATTTGCAGGGTTTATCACGAAAGAACTATTGGACTATGGAGTGAAGCTCAAACTGGGTAAATCAGTAGAGGCCATTGAAGACAATAAGGTGCTTATCAATGATGGTACCTCCATCGATACTGATTTTGTTTTGCTTTCAGTAGGTGTTCGTCCTACATTGCAACTTGCAAAGGATGCAGGTCTTGAGATGGGTTCCTCTGGTGGACTCAAGGTTAATGCACAGATGTGCACCAGTGATCCTTCCATCTTTGCTGCTGGGGATATGGTAGAAATTTCCCACAATATCCTTGGGAAAAATGTGAGGATGCCACTGGCAGGACCTGCAAACAGACAGGGAAGAATTGTTGGAGAGAATGCTCTTGGAGGGAACCGTACCTATAAAGGTGTTTCCGGTAGCTCGATTGTAAAAGTATTTGAGGCTATTGCTGGTTCTACAGGTATGAGCCTAAAGGCAGGTAGAGATGCAGGTCTTGATGTCGATGCTGTGGTCGTACACAAGGCAAGTCATACGGCTTATTACCCAGGTTCAGAGAAAGTGAGTTTGATGCTTGTTTTCGATAAAAAGTCCAAGAAAGTACTTGGAGCACAGGTCGCTGGACGGGTAGGGATAGATAAGAGAATTGATGTTATCGCAACTGCAATTGCAGGTGGCCTGACACTTGACGATCTAGCTGAACTCGACTTGGCATATGCTCCTCCGTTCAACTCACCGAATGGCCCAGTCAATATGGCAGCTTTTACCGCAATCAATCACAACACTGGGTTCAGCCCCTCTGTTTTGGCACAGGATTTCGAGCACTTCGTCATGGAACAGCAGCCTATTGCAATCGACCTTCGTGATCCGATCAGCTATGGAAAGGCCAATCTACGCGGGACCAACAACTTGAGCCAGGATATGATCAGGGAGAATCTGGACAAGATTCCCAAGGAGAATCCTATCATCCTTATCAGTGATGATGGGCAGAAGGGTCACGTAGTACTTAGAATGCTCAAGGGTGCAGGGTTCGAACGTGTGTTTAACTTGAGTGGTGGTTATATCAGTCTAGAGCGACATGCAAGAGCCATTGGTTTCCAATATCTTCAGGTAGGAAAGTATCCAATATTGAAGAAGTCAGTAGAGGATTCCAAGGAAGCGAAGAGAGAAGAAACTGATGAATCTGAAACACTTGCTTCTGAAGGTCCGATTGTGCTTGATGTTCGAACTCCGATGGAATTTGAAATGGGTGCATACCCAGGTGCCATCAATGTTGGACTCGATTCCCTGCAGGAGTGGGCTGAAGGAATAGAAGATAAAGATCGAGAGATCATCATCTATTGTGCTTCAGGAGCCCGATCCAGCTATGGCATGCGTATCCTTAACCAGATGGGATTCACCAATGTGGAAAATGGTGGTGGTCTGCATAATATGATGGCCAGGGGCTAATCATTCTGTTTGTAAACAAGCCGGGTTTTCTGATTAACAGGAAGACCCGGCTTTTTCTTCCTATGCCAAGTCTCGTATGTATGGTATATTGCCTTTTATGAAAACCATGAGAAATATTCTAATCCTCAGCTTTGCTCTTTTACTTGGGCTGCTTTCTTCTTGTACCTCGACACAATTATCCAGTGATATTGATATGTCTGATCCCAGAAGAGAGGACCTACAGGTCCTTATGACTACCCTTGAGAATAATCATCCTGATCTGTATAGCGTGCACAAAGAAAAGGACTTCAAGGCTTTGTATGAGGAAATACTGGTATCGGCTCCCCAAATGGAAGATATTGAATTCTATTTCGCCGTGCGTGAACTCGTCGCCCAGGTTGGTGATTCCCATACGATGGTTGGATTTCCCAAGGACATCGCTGCAAGCTTGCATGCGCTTCCTATCCAGATTGCATATGTCAACAATGCATGGCGCCTGATTGTGGTAGAGAAGAGCCAAGAACCAATGCTTGGTTCTGAGGTGCTCAGTCTCAATGGGGTGTCCATTGAGCAGATAATGGAGATGGCAGAACCCCTGGTTGGTTATGATAATCAGGTATGGTTCAACCAAAATGTTTCCCAGCTACTCAACATTGCAGAGTTCTACACATATGTAGGAATAACAGAGAATGCCAGTGATCCCATTACACTTACCATCGATCATCGCACCTGTCAGAATGTTTCTTCATCTTCAATTACACCAATTTCAATCACTGAGTTTTACCAGAAAGAGTTTGTGACTCTGTATGACAATCCTTCCCGTACAGGTAGTGCACGTGTCTACTACCGGACTGAGTTTTTGGACACACAAGAAGCTATACTCTTCATCCAATACAATGTCTGTGCTTCTGACCCTGCTTTCCCCATCGATGCCTTCATCGAGGAGACCTTGGCTCTTGTATCCTCCAAGAAACCTTCTAAGATCATTGTTGATCTCAGATATAATGGAGGAGGCGACTCAAGCTTGGCAGAACCCATGATTGATGGATTGGCAAGGTATCAGAGAGCACAGGGTTTTACACTGGATGTGTTGATTGGAGAGCGTACATTCTCCTCTGCTCTGATGAATGCAGTACAGCTCAAGCAGCGCTCAAACGCAACGCTTGTGGGAACTCCCACGGGAGGGAGCGTGAATCACTTTGGGGAAGTGAAGACCTTCACCCTTCCCAATAGCGGGATTCCCGTACAGTACTCGACAAAGTTTTTTGTCATGGACAAGTCACACCAGGGTGGTTCACTACAGCCAGATGTATTCGTTACTCCTACTGTTGAGGATTTGCTCTCTGGAGTTGATACCGTGGTTCAGACACGTATCGAATGATAAGGGTAAGTACGCTTGAAAGTGCAGAAAATGTCCTTTTCCAGGTTGTCTACGAACATATACTGAGAAGATTTTCCCATAAATCATAATTTCTTCCGATAGGATCTATTACCCATTGCTCCTTACACTGTTGATGAAAATCAACAACGAGGAGCATTTTTATGCACAAAAGAACAAAACGACTTATTCCTATTGCAATCATTCTCATTGCATTCCTTCTGATCATTTCATCCTGTACGCATACAGCGACTATACGTGATCAAGCAGGCGATAGGCTGGAGTTGGAAGTAGATAGCAGGGAACGTGTATCGATCAATGGAACAAAACAGGCAATCTATTTGGCAGGAGAGAAAAGGGACAATCCCATCCTTCTCTGGCTTGATGGAGGACCTGGAGGCTCAGAGGTGGGTTGGGTAAGAATCTATCTGGGAGATTTGCATAAAGACTTCACCATAGTCTGCTGGGACCAACGTGGAGTTGCCGCAAGCTATGCAGCAGCGAAGAAGGGCATGGAGGTTGAGCACTATGTTGAAGATGTCATTGCACTCAGTGAGCTCTTGGCAGAACGATTCAATCAAGAGAAAATTTTTCTCCTTGGGCACTCCTGGGGTGGATTTCTGGGTTCCCTTGCAGCTGTAGAGCGACCTGATTTATTCCATGCTTTCATTGCTGCCTCCCCACATATCAACTCGACTGAGAACGATACGATCGGATATAAGATGATACTTGAAGGTGCAAAACAACGAGGAGATTCGAAAACCATCAAAATACTTGAGAAAATTGGATTACCTCCTTACGAAAAGATTGATAAAGAGGGAAATCTGGTAGGAGATGGAGAAGCCTATTATGCGTTACTTTCACGCCTTTATTCATACAGTCCCAGTGCTCCAAGTGATCAGGGTTTTCGTTCAGAGAAAATGTTTCTTGCACCTGAACACTCATTTTTCTCAAAAATCAATCTGGTCAGAGGTGTGATTCGAGGAACCAAGACAGTCTATCCAAAGATTCGGCATCGTAGTCTGGAAGAGGAAGCCAATCGATTTACCATACCACTGTTTGTAATCAATGCCGCATACGATATGACGTGCGTTTCAAGTATCACCGAGCGTTGGTATGAAAGCGTAGAAGCGCCTGAAAAGAAGATGCTTTATTTAGAGAATTCTGGACATAATGGTATTTATACAGAAAGCGATCGTTTCATGCAGTTTATGAAGAATCATGTTTTAGAAGTGTCAATTTCAAAATAGATACTTAAGTTTTTCTGTGTAAAATGGAAAGATGATGACCGGAGTTCTCTCCGGTCATCACTTGAAAAAGATTGCATGTCAGTCAGCCAAGAGAATAAGGGCATCATGGGCCTTTATCGTGACATCCCCATTAACCATCTGGCCGTTGTTGGTAACAGTATCCAATCTGCCTTTGATGTGTCTGAGATTTGTCCTGTTCAAAGGTCCCTTGATATCCCTTAACGATACCGTTTTATCCTCATTGGTAGCATTGACTATGACAATGCCATGTTCAAAATCTCTTCTGTAGAGTCCACTATCGCTTTTACTGATCTTCACATTGGAAACTTCTACCACGCCTTTCTTTCCAATATTGAGCATACAGCTCATGATTTGTTTGGCGGGTACGGTAGTGTGGAAGATCACATGACCTGAGGAGCCTTGCAAAACAGAGGAGAGGGGGTAGTAGTCTATCCAATTATTATCCAGTGAGATGTTGAGCGTTGGATTGGAAGTTGATGTTTCCAGGATTTTCCAATCCAACTCAATAATGTACTGCCTGCTCTCTGTCTCCTTGGTTTTTTGTTTGAAGAGTTCAACGTACTTGGTTCTTCGATTTCCTAGCAGTATGGGCTCAGAAATGCTCAATACCACCTCCTCATTGCTTGACAGCTGCTCCGCATCTGACAAGGATTTCCCAAGCCAGCCTTTCCCCGACATATCGTCAGTACTTCGACCCTGAGGTGTAACCAGAAGCTCGTCGAAGAAGAAGGGAGCACTACGACCGTCTACCAAGTCATACTCATAGAAGGAATCGGTTAAAAGAGCAGTCCCCAGTGCAAACCGATTAAGCGGATAGTCGGATTCGAGTGGCTCACGTTTTCCATCGGTAAACTCTAGAGGAGTTGCTTCAAGAAGAATGATTGCTGGGTCAAGAAGCATGTCTTCCAATTCCCATACATGGTTTACCAGATGACTCCATTGTGCCTCTCCAAACCAATCTTTTTCTCCATCATTATGATACCAGCCCCAGTTGAAATTTCGGATTGTCATCCCATTGCAGAAAGGGGCAAGAATAGGATCGATCAGGTGTCCTGGAATCAGTAATGTATTCATGCCAGCTTTTTCTCTGAGTGACCTGAGCATCGTCAGAGAAGATGCAACTGTCATTTCATGGATCCAAGGAGGTGTCTCATCCTTTTTCTGGTTTGCATTATAGTCGGCGTCTACCTTGGTTTTATAGCTAATACCCTTAATCAAATCGTTACCACGATCCAGGAGTTGCTGAAGGTATACCCCATCCCAAGTACCATCCTCAATGTGAAGATCGAACATGGTTTCCTTCCAGTAATCAAGGTAGGTTTGCCCGCTGCTGTTTGGTGGACAGAAGGGAGATATATTCAACAGCAATGTATCGACGCCATCAGTGTCATTGATTCTCTTCCCTTTTGCTGTGGTGAGGATCCAATCCGGATCAATGCCGCGGATGAAAGAAATTTCAGCATTGGCAAGCGTGTTGGGCATTTGCTCCTGCATGTATTCATCACCTTCCCAGAATGTATGAGTTGTCACCGAGGGAAGAAGGAGAATCGAGGGATTCTGCGTTCGCATCCTTAATGCAAATGCGGGATCATTGGTGCTGGTAATCTCATGCAGTGCGAGCAAGACATCGTTGTAGGCCAATTTCTTCTCAAGTTCAAAGAGACTCATCCATGGTGTATCGCCTTGAGCAGATCCACTTCCATCAGAAGCGACCCATTCACCATATGCGGTAAAGAAATCGCCAAGGCGAGGATATACTGCCTGCAAGGCAGGTATTTCAGAGGCAGGTTGTACCGGTATCTGTTTCGATAGCTTGATATTGGTGAATTCCATCTCTACATCATCATGGATTCCCAACTCCATGATATAGGTTCCATCGGAAGTTCCTGTTTTTACTGCACCTGTATAGTGTCCTTCCTGTACGTCATATGCCGGTACATTAAGCATGCCACGATCTGTGGCGGTATTTGACTCTAGAAACAGCCGTACCCAACCAAGATGTTCGCGGTTATTGACGTTCTTATTCACCTTGTAGTCAAATTCCAAGAGAATGACACTATCCTTGGGTATGGTCATTACCTCTGGATTTGTCCAAACACGGGAATATCCTTTAGTGAAGATACTGGAACCACCTTCTACTATGGTACTTGGTTTGATTGAGAAATTTCCTTCCCCTCGAAGAAAAAGTGAGTGACCGTGTCTCACGGCATCCCCATGTTCCTCTGCGACAACCTTTCCAGTTTCTAAGTCAGTTATCACAATATCGCGAACAGCAATGGAACCTTTCCTGACGATATTCATAAGGAGTATGTAGTCAGGATAGTTCTTAAGTCGTGCAGTGAAAGATGCTTCTTCTTGGCTGCCCTCGGGTTCTGTAATGAAGATACTGTCACCTACCCAGTCGTTTCGAGAGGCCCCGGTATCAGAGTAGAAGATTACCTCGAATCCTTCGTCTGGGGTTTCCAGTACCTTATACGTGAATTGTACTTCATAGAGCCCATTTGCTTTGAATTGTATAGCCTCGAGGTCAGTGGAATAATATTGCCGATAATCACGTTCCCCTTGTGACCTCCCCACAAT
>NZ_JAEKNT010000412.1 GCF_016406725.1 Sphaerochaeta sp. S2
AAGCGAATACGCTGAGTGAAGGAGAGGAAACATTTCTGACTTTTTTGTATTTCATTCAGAGGGCAAAAGGTTCAACAGACCGGGACTGTGTTTCTGATAAAAAGATTATTGTTGTGGACGATCCAATCAGTAGCTTGGACAGCACGATATTATATATTGTTGGTGCAATTATTAAGGATTTGTCAAAGAAGATACGGAGCGGAGATGGAGATGTGTCCCAACTGTTTATACTAACACATAATGTATTCTTCCACAAAGAAGCCTCGTTCATCGATGGCCGGACACATGAGCTCAGTGATGTAAAATACTGGATTGTTCGAAAGAACAACGATGTTGCAACAATTAATCCATATGGAATGAAGAATCCAATTTCCACATCTTATGAGCTTTTATGGAAAGAATTACAAGACAACACTGGAGTAACGCTGATTTCCATACAGAATACAATGCGCCGTATCATAGAAAACTATTTTGGAATACTGGGTGGTAAAAGAGATGATTACCTTGTGAATCAGTTCAGAAGTACTGAAGACAAAATAATTGCGAGATCGTTACTGTATTGGATAAATGATGGCTCACACAGTATCCCAGATGATTTATTTATTGATCCATATACGGATGCGATACCAAGATATAAAAAAGTATTCAGAGAGATATTTGAGAATAGTCAACATATCGCCCATTATAATATGATGATAGGCACATGATTTTGTATTATCGGTGCCAGGAAGAACTGTCACATTTTCCACACAGTTTGAGGGAGAAATCTTGCGAGACCTAATCAGAAAATGTCTACTAAACCGTTCGCAGATCAAAGTGTACGCAGATCATTGATTTCTTCTTTTCATTAAATATCATTACGAACGGAGAAATATATGGTATTTCCAAAAGCATTTATTAGTTTCGAAATGGAAGATAGATGGGCACGAGACTTCCTTGTTCAGGAAGCAAAGGACAAGAACATAGCTTTCTTCGATTATTCAGTAAAGAATCCTTTTGATTCAAATTGGAAAACTGAATGCAAAAAGCGAATAGCAATGACAAAGGGCACAATTGTTCTAATTGGAGAAACAACTTGGAAATCTGAAGCTGTGTTGTGGGAGATTGCAGAAACAATCCAACAGGGACACTTTTCTTTTGGAATTCAAATCAACAAGGGAAGAAATTATATTATCCCCAATGGTTTATCAAATAGGAACGTCATGCACTGGGATTTTGAACAAATTGCAAATTTACTAAAAACATGGAATTGAAGTATTATGTATTTAGATGATATAGCTATTATTATTCGATCATATGTCCCAGAAGACAAATTACCCAAAGAACATGTAGTAGATCTTTTTCGGCTCTATGCAGTTTTACTACGTGCAAAAGGTACCGATGTTACCGAAAGCGATATCCATGATGCTTGGTCAATGTGGATTGTAAAATATCATAAAGAACATGAATCCCTAGTGCCATATGAAGAGCTACCCCTTGAAGTACGTGAACAGGATTTAGTTTTTGTCGATGCTATTAGAAGAGCTTCTCGACAATTGTATAAAGCCAATGGGAATTTATCACAATTTGAGGAAGTTTTGTTCCCTTCTGGACCTCCCTATGATATTGAATCTAGGCAGCAAACAATTGACCAGTATAAGCTGATGGTATCCAGTTCAGAGAGCCTTGTTAATCGTAGGCAGGCGGTAAATACGTTTTTTCTTACAATGAACGGTGCGTTACTAACAGCATTTGGTCTGATTGTGAAAGGTGTGGGATTGGATCTTCATGTTTCTCTTGGAGTTCTTATCTTGGCTATTACAGGGGCGATTCTGTGTGGTGCATGGCGTAGCCTCATCAAATCATTTGGCCAGCTAAACAAAGGTAAGTTCAAAGTAATTAACACTATAGAACGATATCTAAATACAGCAATATATGCGGCTGAATGGGAAGCACTAGAACATGGTGATAATCCAAAGGTGTATCGTTCGTTCACTTCAAGAGAAATATGGGTTCCAACCACTTTACTCTCTCTTTATATCATTACAGCTCTAGTAGCAATCATTCTCATAGTAATTAGCTAGGGTTGTAGCCTTTATATAGACCGAATTTCTGTGCTTCTAAAGGTATGATTTCACGAGTTTAGGTATTAGGTAGAATTATCACTAAATCTACACCGACAGAAATTTGTTTTTCACCAAATCTACTGAGAAACTATCGACTTAGTCGTATTCAGATTATGAAGCCTAGCCGCCAACTATATAAACGGGCGCTAATACTTCGCTGAGAAATTTTCCAAGCTCTTATTGTATATAAAGGTAGGGTTTGTATTTGATTGGCGTCTCTCATAATAGTAAGCGGATCACTATGTTTAATGCCCGATTAATATTTATTTTGAACCTTTCCATCAGTGGTGTGGAAATATTATTAGGAGGAATTATGGCTGATAAAAAAGTGGTTTTTATTGCATTTGCAATTGAAGATGAAAGGCAAAGAGATTTTCTCAAGGGACAATCCTTGAATACAGATTCACCATTTGAATATGTCGATATGTCTGTGAAGAAACCCTATGATTCCGATTGGAAGGATCGTGTTCGAACGAGAATGCGTAGATCAGATGGTGTCATTGTATTAGTAAGTAAGAATTCTTTAAGTTCAAGTGGTCAAAAATGGGAGATATCATGTTCCAAAGAAGAAAAGAAAAAAACATTAGGGATATGGGCGTACAAAGATGATAGAACTAATAT
>NZ_JAEKNT010000413.1 GCF_016406725.1 Sphaerochaeta sp. S2
GGTATTAATATTGAAAGAGAGACATTTATTCCTTGGATACGCTCTTTAGGAAAGAGAATGAGTTGTGAGATAACTTCCTTTGATGAGTTGCTATCCAGTATGGAGAAACGATTGGATTTCTTCCACGAAATGGGTTGTCGATTATCTGATCATGCTCTAGATGTTGTCGAGCACCAACAGACAACCAAAGAAGAAGTTGAGGCAATCTTTTTTAAGGGTCTAAATAGTGAAGTCTTGACCTCTGATGACATATCAAAATATAAAGGTTACATGATTGTATTCTTTGGTAAGGCCTATCATAAGAGGGGCTGGGCAATGCAGCTTCACATTGGGGCACATCGTAATAATTCAACTAGAATGTATAAAAAATTAGGACCAGATACAGGTTATGATTCAATCCATGATGAACCTTTTGCGACGTCCTTGATTGGTATACTGGATAGTTTAGATGTTACTGGAGAGTTACCTAAGACGATAATATATACCTTAAATCCACGCGATAATGAAGTCATTGCAACTGTAATTGGCTCTTTTCAGGGCGATGGCATAAAAGGTAAGGTTCAATTCGGATCAGGCTGGTGGTTTAACGACCAAATTGATGGTATGAATAGACAAATGGAAGCATTGCAACAATTAGGTATGCTTGCCCATTTTGTTGGTATGCTGACGGATTCTCGAAGTTTTCTATCGTTTACAAGACATGATTATTTTAGACGATTATTATGTGAGCGTATTGGAATAGCCGTTGAAGATGGTTTGTATCCTAATGACTTAGAGTTTCTAGGGAAAATGGTAGAAAATATTTGCTATAACAACGCATTGAATTATTTTGACATTGAAGTATGAAGTGATCGGTAAACATTGTTTACCGATTTTTCTTTCATGATTAGGATTCAAATTATTGTATGTATAAAAGAATTTGCTTTCCATATTGTTCAAGTTATAATGAGTTATGGGGAGGGATTAATGACTATGTCACTATTGAATATGATATTTATTGTTGCAGGCTTGTATGTTATTTTAGGGACAGTACTGAAACTACCGTTTTATTGGGATGCTAGAAAAGTACAAAGGATGAGGCGTCTTTTAGGAGATACAATCACATACTTCTTTAATTTGATTATTGGAGTGGGTTTATTTATAGTTGGACTTCTAAGTGTGTTAGGAGTTATCAATTTAAACTAAAAAAAATCTAGAGCGTTTGCTCTAGATTTTATTCGTTAAATATCTAAATTTTCAAAGTATTCCAGTTCAGGTTCTGAGTTGTCTATTTTGGTTACTTGCTTATAAAGAGAAGTAATAAAGACTACTACATATGCTGATATAATACTTGAAGCAAGTGTATTTAAGACAACGATCATAATTGAAGTATCAGAAAATATTTTTTGAATAATCATTGAAACGATACCGAGTAAAATTATCGCCAATGAATACCTGAAAAAATTGTTTTTTGCAACAGCGAAACTTCTACCAATCGCTTCAATTGAAGTGACATCCTCGGTTATAATAC
>NZ_JAEKNT010000414.1 GCF_016406725.1 Sphaerochaeta sp. S2
CGCAATCCTTGGTGTTTCCATGGCTGTTGCCCGTGCTGCTGCTGACTACCTTGGTCTGCCGCTGTACAAGTATCTTGGTGCTTACCACGCTTGCACACTTCCCGTTCCGATGGCAAACATCCTCAACGGTGGTGCACACAGCGATAACAAGGTTGACTTCCAGGAGTTCATGGTAATGCCGATCGGTGCTGCTTCCCTCCGCGAGGGACTTCGCATGACCGCAGAGGTTTTCCACAACCTGAAATCAGTCCTGAAGGGACGCAAGTACAACACCTCTGTTGGTGATGAGGGCGGTTTCGCTCCCGACTTGCAGTCCAATGAAGAGGCTCTTGAGGTTATCATGGAAGCTATCAAGGCTGCTGGTTATACCACCGGTCGTGATGGGGACTTCATGATTGCTCTCGACCCGGCCAGCAGTGAGCTGTACGACGAGAAGACCAAGACCTATACCCTCAGATGGTCCACCGGTGACAAGCTCACCAGTGCACAGATGGTTGACCTCTGGGAAGACTGGGCAAACCGCTACCCGATCATCTCAATCGAAGACGGCATGGCCGAGGACGACTGGGAAGGTTGGAAGTTGCTCACCGATCGTATCGGCGATCGTGTTCAGCTTGTTGGTGATGACTTGTTCGTAACCAATGTTGAGAGACTGAAGATGGGTCTTGAGAAGGGTGTTGGTAACTCCATCCTGATCAAGGTGAACCAGATCGGTACCCTCACAGAGACCTTCGAGGCTATTGACCTTGCAAAGCGCAACGGCTATACCTCAATCGTTTCCCACCGCTCCGGAGAGACCGAGGACAACTTCATTGCTGACCTCGTAGTTGCTCTTGAGACTGGACAGATCAAGACCGGTAGCATGAGCCGCTCTGACCGTCTTGCCAAGTACAACCAGCTTCTGCGCATCGAGGATTACCTTGGTGATACCGCTAAGTATGCTGGACGGGATGCTTTCCGCGTACTGTAAGACACGTTAAATCGTATTATTTATTCGGGCCATCGCAATGCGGTGGCCCGTTTAACGCAGAAACATCCATTGTCATTTTTGCATATGGTGTTGAGCCATGATATCTTTCCTGACCACGAGGAAGACCATTAACAGCCCAATGATGAGTTGCAAGAGATCCATGGGAGTTCCGATTGCCTTGGTGGTGGTGAATATCGGTAGGCTGGGAAGGGAGGACCCCTGGTAGTTGCAGATGAGTGCAACAAAGAGATTATTGGCTGCATGGATTGCCAGAGCCGGTTCGAATCCTCCAGTGGCAATGCTCAGCGCAGTAACCAAGCCACCGAAGAGTGCGTAGAACACCAATACGAGAGTAGGGTTCTCTGCACTTCCCAGTTCCCTGTTTGAGAGATGGGGAGCCGTGAACAGGATTGCAGAAAGTACACAGGCAAGAACATTTCTCATTGCCCCTCTTCTCAGCCTTCCCCCTTGAACAACCCGAATGGGAAATACCCTGAATACCACTTCCTCACTGCTGGTCTGGATGGGGGTAAGGACCAGGACCAGGGGAAGTAACATCAGATGTTCCAGAAAGGATGCGTCACTGGTACTGTATGCCTCTGGTTCAACCATGAGCCCAAGGAGTAGAAAAAGCATTGCCACCAGAAGATAAGCTCCCATACTCTTGAACAAGAGGGTAAGCCGAAAGGTACTGTGGTCGGTGATCAATGATTGTGGACTCGTGGTAAGCAACAGCTTCCATGAGACCACGATACCCAAAGCCATGGCAAGGAAAGGTGCATTTGCCTTCAGGTAGGGGATGTTGAAATGCCCAAGCACGGTAATGAAATAGGGGCCCAGTATCAGCCAAAAGAGCAGGCTGAGAACCATGGCCAGTGCCAAGCTGAAGGGCGAACCTACCGCCTCTGTATCCTTCTGCATCAAGTTTCTTCTTGGTTTTTCCATGACGTACGCTCATCGTACACACAAACATGATATACTGCAACGTATGAGTCTATCACAAACGAAACGTTCCTATGTGCACGAGGCTTTTGACCAGGGATTGATCTGTGTATTTCCAACTGAGGTTGCAGCTCGATCATACCTGGTAGACTATGCGCTCCATGGGAAGAATCACGCTATCTTGGCAGAGAGAGCAATCTCCTATGATACCTTTCGGGGTTATTTCCTACCTCATCATGAAACCATGGTCCCGGCAAACAGTCTTACCCGTCAGCTCTTTATCCATCAGCTACTTGAGTCGGGGAGTTTGCTTCGCTATTTTCTCAATCCAACATATCCGGAGATGAACAACCGGGTGAAAGGATATCTTGCCAAGTTATTGCCATCCCTACTGGAAGCCTGCCAGGGGGAGGTGCTCAGCAACCTCGACTCAGCCATGCAGACGGACCTATTGGTACTCTACGGGCAGTACCAGCAGTTCCTGGATGAGCATCAACTGTTCGAACCCAGGTACGAGAAGCCGAGTATTCCCGATGACTGGGACACTGGAAAGTCATATTGCATTCTTTTCTCAGATACCAACCCGGAGGCAGAGAGCTTGTACGAACAGCTGGGAAGGCCTTCCTTCATGGAACTAAGGAAAGCTCCTGAAGAGGATCCCTCTGTTTCCTTGGAAGTATTTCCCAACCACCTCGTGGAAATCAAGCAAACGCTAAAAAGGGTGAGGGATCTCTTGGATGCAGGGGTGGAGACACACCAGATTGTAATCGGCAGTACTGCAACCGACACCCTCATGGATGTACTCCGTGAGGAAGCAATGCTCTATGGCATCCCCTTGACGGTCAGGGAAGGAAAATCGGTACTCGCTTACAGCAGTGGGCGGTTTCTCAGCCTGATCCAAGAGGTATATGACGAACAATTCAGTCTGGAAAGCTTGAAATCACTCTTGCTCGACCCTGGTATTCCCTGGGCTGAGGGGGAAAAACATCGGATTTTCATCAAGCGTGCAGTCAGGCAGTCAGTCATGCATGGCTCCCTGTATGGAGAGGACCAGTACAGTTCCTTGCTGGGAGATAGGGATTTGCAGAGGTGGTATGAAGGATTGAAGCAGAGCATCATTGCAATTGTCCAGGCTGAGGATATTGAGGACCTTCGACGGAAAATCAATCACTTCCAGGATACCTACTTCATTCCAACACAGTGGGTCGGCACCGCAGGGGAGGATGTCTATGCGTTCTGCCTAGATGCCATGGCTCAGGTAGAGGATGCGATGGAGAAGACCGGAATCACCTCGTACCCCAGGATCTTTTCCTTTTTACTTGCTCACCTACAGAACAAGCGATATGTATTTCAGCAGAAGAGTGAGGGTATTGCCGTCTACGGGTGGCCTCAGGTATCTGTTCTGAGTGCTGATTATCTTTTCATCCTTGCCCTTGACCAGGAAGGTTCGCGGTGCGTTGAGCGCCCCTTGGATTTTCTGCCTCAACAGATTGAGAAGGCGCTACGTAGGGAGGTCGATACCACAGAAGCCCATTTTCGCTGTGCAACCCTCGCTGATGGAAAGAGGTTCCTCTCCTGCCATATGCGTCGTTATGAAGGGGAGATGATGGTTCCTTCCTATTTCTTGCAGCATGGGCGCCTTACATCGTATGAAGCTGATCAGCAGGCCATCACCGATCCATTGGCTGCTGAACTGTTTCTTTACAAGCATGCAGTACTTCCTGATGTGAAGGCAAGTGCAAGCCAGAAGGAGTGGTTTCTGGCGGCAAAGAAGACCGTACTTGCTGAACGTGCTGATGACTATACACGCCATCCCATCAAGCCTGATCTTGTTGAAAGGCTCAAGGATGAGAAGGGGAGATTCCAGTTCTCCCCAACCGGCATAGACCAGTTTGACCACTGTCCGTATGCATGGCTTGCAAGGTATCTTTATGGTTTGAAAGTAGAGGAGTATGAGGTACAGCCAGTGGACCACCAGAGGATTGGAATGCTCCTCCATTCCACCTATCAACGGTTTTTTTCTGAAATTCGTGATTATGATCCTCAGAAAAGGGAGATATATCAGGAGCGGTTGTATGCACTGTTTGACGAGTGTCTGGGCTCCTACTATGGACAGCGTGGTCCTTCCCCATCAATGAGGAGCTGGATCATTGCAAGCTACAGGGAGAAGATGGCAGCCATTCTTGATGAGGAATCGGCACTATTCGCCCATGGAAGATCCATTGCATTCGAGGAGTCATACGAGGTAGAACAATTTCCTCTTCTCATAAACGGCCGAATCGACCGTGTAATCAGCCTTAACCCCCCAGAGGATACCAGGCTTGCTGTCATTGACTATAAAAAAGGGGTTCCTGAGGTAAAACGTGTTTCGGGGCATCTTGAATCATTCCAGCTTCCTATCTACCGGTTCTTGTTGGCCCATGGCCGTGATGTCTCAGTAGCCAACGCTTCCTACTACAGCGTCAAGGACGAGAAGTACTACACGCTCTGGGCTCGGGAGGATGATCCCTCAGCAATTCTTTGTGAAGAGCAGCTACAACAACGCCTGGAGAGTCTGCTTGATGCCGTACAGGGTGGGCATTTGATGGCAACACCATCAAAGAAACATTGTGGATCTTGCCCCTACCGATCCTTGTGCCGGAGGAGGTACGCAACACTATGATTCGATTTGAAGATTTTCTGAAACATACAAACGCAAGGTTGGATGATAACCAGAGGAAGGCCGTGAATGTCCTGAACAACTGTGTTGTCTCTGCCGGAGCCGGTTCAGGCAAGACCACGGTTCTCAGTTACCGATTCCTTCGTCTGGTTCTTGAAAGAAAAGCCCGCTGCGATGAAATCCTGACCCTGACGTTCACCCGAAAGGCTGCAAGGGAGATGCATCAGCGTATTCATAGGCATCTCCTTACTTGTCTTGAGGATGAAGACATTGCCCAACAACTTGAGACCTTCAGTGAAGCAGCCATCGCAACATTGGACAGCTTCTGTGCTACGATAGTCAGGAGCAATTCTGTGGCCTATGGAGTGCCTCAGGATTTTGTCATCGATGATGAGAAAAACCTGGGAACCATCCGTCGTGTAGCTACTGAACTGCTGGATGCGTATCCACAGAGCCCTGGGGCGAAGCTGCTCAGTGAGCTCTATACCCCTGATACCTTGATAGACAATGTATTTGTCCCACTGGCAAGTACCTACTATTGCCTCCCCAATACTGTTGAGGAAGGTGGAGCTGAGAGGATTCTTGCAGCAGTAGAAGATACGTATGAAGATCTTCTTGTTCAGTACCGCGAGATGTTGTCTCTCTATGCTTCTTTCACCGACAAGGGCAATACTGTGCAAGGCTACAAGAGCGATGCACAGTTGATGCTCTCCAGGATGGATGCCTGTAAGAACAGGGATGATCTGCGATCCTTGTTGTGTTCCGATTTTGCCCATCGTAGGGCTCCTGGAAACGGGAAAGCAGATGATATCCTGACCATCAAGGATACCTTGGCATTATACCGGGAACTGAGGAGCAAGCTCTGTATGGCGTTGAGTATTATGCTTGCACAGGACCAGCTACATGCAGTGATGGAATTCATGCAGGAGTTTGTAAGCAGGTACCAGAGAGAAAAACGCTCGAGCGGTATTCTTACCTTTGCCGATGTCTCTACCCTTGCGGTTACAATGCTCACTGAGGACAAGGCCTTGCGCTCTTTCTACAAGAAGAAATTCCGCTACATCATGATTGATGAATTCCAGGATAATAATGCTCAGCAGAAAGCAATGCTTTATCTGCTTGCTGAACGACTGGACAGGGATGGGGATGGTATCCCCCTGCCTGAGGATTTGCAGAAGGATAAGCTGTTCTTTGTAGGGGATGAGAAACAGTCAATCTACCGCTTCAGGGGCAGTGATGTTCGGGTTTTCAAGCAACTGAGCGGGGAGTTGGCTTCCATCGGAGGGGAGACCATCACGCTGGGAAGGAACTACCGTAGTGAGCCGGAACTGATCAAGCTGTTCAATACGATGTTCTCCAGCATCATGCAGAATGAGGGGGAGAGCTACGAGGCAGACTTTTCAACGCTGGAGTTCCGTGATGCTTCCCCTGGGGTGCAAAGCAGCTGCACGCTTCTGATCAAGCCTTATCAGGAAAGTGGTGGAGACGAAGAGGAGGAGGAAGCTTCCTCGGTTGAAGCAGAGGCGTATACCATCGCTAGACTGGTCAGGCAGATGCTTGAAAGTGATGAGTTCCTGATACCCTCAATAGAGGGGCCAAGAAGACCCAAGGCAAGCGATATTGCACTCCTACTTCGTACGACCAGCAACCAGCTGAGTTTTGAGAAAGCCTTCAGGAGATTCGATATTCCCTATACGGTACAGGCAGCACGGTCCTTGATGCTGGAAGCTCCAGCGAACGATCTGTATGCCATGTTACAGCTCATCCTCTATCCTGAAGATAAGCAAGCGTATGCCACAGTCCTTCGCTCTCCCTTCTGTAACCTGAGCGATTGGGCTATCACCCATGTGGTACAAGAACCGCTTTTCTCCCTACTTCCCATACTCTCAGAAGACGACGCTGAGCGGTTGGCATCTTGCGGGGCTTTCTACCAGCGGTTGCACGAGGCGGTAGGCAGTGAATCATTGAGTACCCTTGCCTTGATGCTTTGGTATGAGAGCGGCTACTACCTCTCCTTGGTTTCCCACCCGCAATACCAGGTATATGTCGAACATTTTGCCTTTTTCCACCGCCTGGCACAGATTCAGGAAGAACAGGGCAAGAGTATCAGCCAATTTGTCGATTTCCTGAGACGAAATCTGGTTCAGAATGAAAAAATCGACCAACTTGAGGTAATAAAGGAACAGGAATCGGGGCTTCAGATCATGTCGATTCATAAATCAAAGGGATTGGAGTTTCCCATTGTAATCGTGGGAAACACCGCATCCAAGGGAAAAGGTGGAGGGGATTATTTCAGTACCTTCCTCGATATCCCACTTCCACACTATCTCTCTTCCTCCTACCATGTCTCTGCCACCAAGCAAGAGACAGTCCGTCATGCGGGGACGCTCTTCGCTGGCAATGAAGAACAGGATATGGAGATTGCTGAGCTGAAACGGCTACTGTATGTTGCCATGACCAGAGCGGAGACCCATCTCATACTAAGTGGAGCATTTTCCAAGAACAACAGGGGGCTGAATCCTGCCAAGAAAGCGGATACATTGCTTCAGATGTTGGTAGGCAGCCTCTCCCTGGATATCGACAATCCTGTACATGATGAGGGTATCTTGAAGGTTCGGCCGATAGAAAGCATTCCTGAGCACTATCTCTACAGTGGGGAGCGAGAGGATAGCTCAGCTGTTCTTGAAAGGTTGCAAACTGCTGAGAGCTGGTATGATCAAGCCACACCAGCCTACAAAGGGCAACCTATCCGATTTGCCACCACGAAGCTTCATCCCCTTATCCAGGGGGCAGAGGGTGTGGAACTGCCACGATACCCCAGTGATGAGATTCTTGGTGGATATACCGAGGAGCAGGTAACCGGGTTTGGTACGTTCGTCCATGCGCTCTGTGAACAGATGGTGCTGGGCAATGAGGTGAAGGAACTCGCCTCGCTTATGCCTGAATCCCTGACAAGGGTTATGAAAGCACAGGAGTTAACTGTGCTCCAACAGGATGCACTTCTCTTGTGTAGCGAGTTCATAAAGAGTGAGTGGTATGAGAGAGAGGTAAAACCATATCCTCTCGAGTGTGAGGTAGGCTTCTTTAGTGCCGTTGAGAGGGAAGGCAGGACCATCGTAGCAGAAGGTTCGATTGATTTGCTGGTGAGGCAGAATGATACCTACCTCGTAATAGATTTCAAGACCGATAGGTGGAGAAATGAAGAAGTCCACCGTTTCCAGGTAGCGACGTATATGCAAGCAACAAAAAGAATGTATCAACGCCCGGTACGGGGGTGCGTTATTTATTTGCGTGACCCTGGTCAGGTGTTGGTATGGGAAGGAGAAAATCCATGATGCGAATTCCATTTGAGACGATGTGTGCACAATTTGAACGCGTGCTTGAGAGCCGGGATATGGAGAAGCATGATGCTGAACTCTGTGCTCGACTGATAGCTGAGACCTCACTTGAAGGGGTGTATACCCATGGGGCAAATCGATTTGCCTCATTGATCAAGGGTATTGATGAAAAGCGTGTCGATGTGCACGCCCATGCCCAGATGAGCGATTCGTTCGGGACTCTTGAGCGATGGGATGGAAAGCGTGGTGTAGGGAACCTCAATGCCTATGCCTCCATGAAGCGAGCTATTGAACTGGCAAAAAAGCATACGATTGGTTGCGTTGCCTTGAAGCACACCAATCATTGGATGAGACCTGGTACCTATGGATTGATGGCTGCCAAGGAGGGTTGTATTGCGCTTCTGTGGACCAATACGATGCCTCTGATGAGCCCCTGGGGCGGCTCTGATACCAAGATAGGAAACAATCCTCTGGTGCTTGCCATTCCCACTGGAGAGGGGCCACTTCTTGTTGATATGGCGATGTCTCTCTTTAGTTATGGCAAGCTGGAAACCTATGTAAGGGAGAAGAAGGAACTACCCGTCCCAGGTGGATGGGACGAAAGGGGAGAACTTACAACCGATCCGGAAGCGATTCTACAAAGCAAGCGCTCTCTTCCCATTGGATTCTGGAAGGGAACCAGCTTGGCCCTTGCCCTTGATCTGATTGCAGCAACCCTCTCTGGTGGAAGGACTACCCGCTCAATTGGGTCCTTGGAGGAGGAAGGGGAAGTCTCCCAGGTCTTTCTGGTCTTTGATACCTCCAAGTTCCCCGACCAGGAGAACCTGCAGAGGGAGATCCAGGCAACCCTTGATGACTTGGTGAACTCAACGCCTTTGGATGCAGAGAAGCCTGTTCGTTATCCAGGCCAATTCAGGGAGCAAACAAGAAAGGAGAATCTAGAGAAGGGCATTCCCGTTGATGAGGCGGTCTGGAACACGATTCTCTCCCTCTGATTAGATATATCCGAAAACAGGACCAAAGAGCAGGACAACAATAAGGAACCAGAGTGCATAGATAACCATGAATATGCTCTGTATCCGCATGAAGGATCTTCTTCTGAGCAGTGTTACTGCCAGGGAGCCTAGGTTGGCAAGCAGGAGTAGGTTCTCAGCAAGGACGGCCAACCGGTTGGGGCTTAGCCCGTATTGAAGGAACCTCCCTCCTATGGCAATGAGGGCGAATAGGTCGATGCCTATGGCTGCCAATGCTGCAGTGATGAGCACGATACGGTGAAAGGGTGTGGTTTGTTCGCTCTCCAGAAGATCTGTTGCATAGAGGATCATCATCAGAACCAATGCAAGCAACACGTCGATTACCAATAAAAGGTTTCGGTCCTCAGTTATGGGGAGTCTCCCTACTGCCAAGGCAGTCAGGAAGGAGATCATTACCACCGTAATTACCGGGAGGAAAATGGTAGCCAGAAGCCGGGTGAGAGAGGCTATCTGGTTCCTTCTGGACTGCAGAAGGTACCGGGCAGAGAGAGGGAGCAGTGGTAGAATTCCGGTAACCACGAATGGGGCGAGACGGTCCTCTGCATTGACTCCCACCGTTTCAAAAAGCACGAATGTGAGCATCGTCACCACAAACACGGCACAAGCAAGCAGGAAAGTTAGGAGAAGCACTTCGCCGGTAAGGCGTACATGTCTACTCATTCTCTCCTGCAGTGTTCCTTTCTGGGTGGGGAGGGCAAGACTGACCACCAGAAGTAGGGGCAAATGGATGAGTGCCAGGATCTTTGTCTGTGCTTCTTCCGTGCCTGTCATGCTGAATTGTAGATTCATCAAGAGCGCAAGGATGCCAAGAAAAGAGAGATACCCGGCAAGATATTTTCTCTCCTTTACCAGATACAGAGCAAGAAACAGGAGCATAAGGAAGGGTAGGTTCAAGCCATAGAATAGCATTGTATGGTCGCCAAAGGGATACCCTAGAAGCGTCGGTATCTGGGAGATGATGAGTTGACTGACCAGTACAATGATGAATAGCTTGGAGGCTGTTCTCTTGTGAGGTTCTTCAAGCAGGCTGAATCGTGCTCCCATGCGATAGAGGGAGAGCAGGGTTGCTTCATCCCTGGGGAGGACTTCCTCGAGCTCCCTCTGTATCTGGGCTTGTTTTTGGAGCTTCTCCTCACCAGTATCAGGTGGTTCCTGTTGCAACAGTATTTGTTCTTTCCATACAGAGAGTATCGTTTTCATACAGACCTCCGAGAAAGTATAACACTGGTGTGGTGAAATGGATACAATACCTGAAAAGAATAAAAACGGGTTGGCACCAGGCCAACCCGTGAATGATACAAGAACTGTTGCTTAGTACTTGCCGTACAGTGGTCCAAAGGTGGAGCAGGCGCGATAGTCAGCTCCTTCCTTGTCCATGCCAAGCATTGACCATGCACTGGGACGGAAGATCTTATCTTCCTCAACATTATGCATGCATACCGGGATGCGCAGCATTGCACAGAGTGAGATGATATCAGCACCAAAGTGCCCATAACTCAGTGCTCCGTGGTTTGCTCCCCAGTTTGCCATGACCGAGTAAACGTCCTTGAAGGGACCTTCCTTGCCATTGGTTCTGGGTACGAACCAGGTGGTCGGCCAAGTCTGGTCGGTGCGCTTGTTGATAACGTCGAAGACATTCTCCGGTACTTCACAGGTCCATCCCTCAGCAAGCTGCAGGACAGGACCTACGCCCTTGACCATATTTATCCTGACCATGGTCAGTGGCATTCCACCTTCACTGAGGAAGGTTGAGCTATAACCACCACCGCGGAAGTAACCACCGTTGGCGACGCTGAAGCGGGTATTCTCGAGGGTTTTCTTTACATCTTCCTCGGTAATCTCCCAATAAGGCTTCATCTCGCTTTCGCCTTTCTCGTTCTTCATCTGACCAGCAGCATCAAGCGTGGTAGCACCACTGTTGATCAAGTGAATGAATCCTTCCTTGGCCAAGCCCTCTGGCTTCCAACCGGAAACTCTCTCAATAGCTGCAGGGCTCCAGTAGGTTCTCACATCACTGAAGATTGCAGCACGATTGGTGAGCAACTTACAGAAAAGCATGCTGATACCGTTCAGGTGGTCATTCTCTGTTGCCATGATATACGGTTCACGGATGCCGTTCCAATCGAAACTGGTGGTAAGCATGGTTTCCATGAAGTCACCATTCGGCCAATGGTCGGTCCACTGTCTCTGGCCCTGGAATCCTGCACAGATTGCATTATGCCCAAGTGCCTCTTCCTTGAATCCGAGCTTCTCGAGCTTCTTGTTGCCAACCATGAGGTCACGACCGATCATGGTCATCTTGGTGCAGTACTCCCAATCCTTGGCAAGCTGCTCCTCACTTCTCTGGTACTCAGGAGGATTGGCCACATCTTCAGCCTGGATGCAGTTTTCTTTCACCCATGCAATTGCTTTCTTGTACTCTTC
>NZ_JAEKNT010000415.1 GCF_016406725.1 Sphaerochaeta sp. S2
ACCATACTATGCCTCAATTTTATCTATTAAATTAATAACTTTAATATCTTCTTCAAAACCATATTCATTGTTAATTCGTTTATTCACGCATTCAAAAAAACTAATAATTTCATTTAAGTATGCATTTTCTACAATAAAATCACTATAATTATCAATACGATCAACTTCATTATAAAGCTGTATTGGAACATTTTCTTTTTTTTCTGAATCATACAGAAATAAACCATTAGGTGAACCATTCCATTGTAAATATATCTCTTCATTATATATTTCTAAATTTCTAACTGGTCGACGTGATACTACATCAACAGCAAGCATACCTTTATGTCCACTTTCGTGTTCAACTAGTAGCATATAACTATCATTATAATTTATGTTTAGTTCACTTATTTTCCTTTTTTCAGTAGTAATTTTAGAGATGTTACCAAATACTTTTATAAGCCAAGGTAACTCAATCGCAAATATTTCTCTACACCCATTGGTTCTAACGTCTCCAACAAAAAAATCAGAATAATTTTCCCAAGGATGCCAATCTGGTAAATACTGCCCAATATGATAAATGTAGTTAGTATGCAAACTCGTTTTCGTAAGCAATTCATTAATTTTAATAATTTCCTCACGATACATAAAGGTAGATGACAAAAATAAAATATTTTTATTATTTTTTGCTAAAGAAATATTTTGTTCATAACCATCAGCAACTAGATTTAGTTCTGAAAATATATCAATTTTTTTATTCAAACACTTTGTAATAATTTGAGAGTGAGATAATGGTGAAGTGCAAATAAAGGCTACATCAAACTTAACTACTTCTAATATATCATCTAGTGATCCTTCTGTATAAATACTGAACTCGTTTTCACAGTATTTTCTTCTATCATTGTTCGTATCAACTCCTATAATTTCAAACTCCAAACTTATTTGCCTTAAAAGTCGAATTCTTCTTTTTCCCATTGAACCTAAGCCCACTACCAATACTTTCATTAGACATCCTCACAATCATAAAACTCTTTTTTTAAATCAATCTTCCCATTACTTAGATAATCTTTTAAAACTTCGACTATTTTATCAG
>NZ_JAEKNT010000416.1 GCF_016406725.1 Sphaerochaeta sp. S2
AAAGAAGTCTGGGTAGGTTAATCCTACCTGATTCAGCCTCTGTCGCTAGACAGGGGCCAGATGTATGCCCTTTTCTATTCAAGGCCCAATATATAGGAATGGGTGGTCATGTTGCTAGGGTGTATTTGGTTTGATGCTCACATCGAATGAGAATTGCCGGGCTTCTCCATGATATTGGGAAAATTGGAGTTCCTGAGAGTATACTCAACAAACCTGGAACGCTCTCAGAAAGCGAGTGGGAAGTTATCAAGCGGCATCCAGAGACAGGGTTCAGAATCCTCTCTGCATCAAATGAGTTCACCGATATTTCTAGTGCTATATTGGAGCATCATGAGCATTGGGATGGATCAGGATATCCTCGTGGCATCAGTGGTGAGTCTATCTCCCTTCAAGCAAAAATCATCACTGTTGTTGATGCATTCGATGCAATGACCAGCTCAAGATCCTATAAATATCCAATGAGCATCAAAAAGGCAATGCTTGAATTAGAACGATGTGCAGGAACACACTTTGAACCATCGATCGTTCGTGTCTTTCTCGATTCGTATGAAGAGTTCAACTCACCGGAATGAAAAGAGAGAACGATTATGAAATGATATCTTTGCGGGCGGAGAGTCAGCATACCATGCCAGGAAATTGAAAATTACCGCTCCTAATGCGAACATTTTCCCAAGCACAGCAAAAACTGTACTATATATTTCACAAGAGTTATCAGTAATCAGGAATGGGTACAATGGAATTTTCTATACAGAGCAAAGAACAACTCAGAGAATTATGGACCAATATCTACAATACAGAGGGGAAGCCCGACTGGTCCCACATATTACCTTACTATGATGAGCATATTTTCTTTTGGGACAGTGTCCAGAAAATCCATGGCATTGCAGAATTCACTGCAATGACCGAGCGCCTGATTGCCAGGTCAAGCGACCTGAAGATGGATATAAAGAATATTGCGCAGAACGGCAATGTCATGTTCCTTGAGTGGGAAATGACGCTGAGTTTCAAGAAATACCCCAATTCATCGGTATATGGTGCAAGCAGGGTAACCTTGAACGAACAGGGAAAAATCATAGAACAGCGCGATTACTATGACCTGTGGGGTGATATCTTTGATAACATCCCCCGCTTCGGCAAAGCCTATCGCAAGTTCATGCATAAGAAATTCGGGTAATACAAGGGGTAGTCATGAATCCCTATCTGAAAGAGTACGAATGGTCACATATTGCTGCCATGCTCAAGAACAACAAGGCAACCCCAAAGAAAGAAGAGAAAGACTTCGCCGGAAATTTGGTTGTCATTACTGGAGCTACCTCAGGTATCGGGTATGAGACAGCTAGGCTTTATGCTTCCCACGGCGCCTCCCTTCTGGTGATCAACAGGAACAAGGCGAAGTCAGAACAGCTGAAACAGGAAATAGAGCATGAATTCAAGGTACCCTGTACCTACTTTATTGCAGACTTCTCGCATCTTGATCAGATACATGCTGCCGCTACCATGCTGGCAGGACTAGCACAAGATATCGCCGTACTCATTCATAATGCCGGGGTATACAATACCAAAAAGCAGTTTACTGATGACAGCTTGGAGGAAGTCTTCCAGGTAAACTATCTTGCTTCCTTCATCATTACCTACAAACTGATGGATAAACTCAAACAACAGGAACGTGCAAGGATTTTATATGTCAATTCCGAGGGTCATAGGTTTGCACTCTCAGGCTTGCATCTCGATGATCTTGACTGGAATAGACACCATTACAGTGGATTGAAGAGCTACGGCTCAGCAAAAACTGCACAGCTGCTCTCTCTTTTCCCGTTTACCGAACACTTCAAGGATAGTGGAGTTACAATCAACGCTATGCACCCTGGTGATGTAAAAACGAACATGGGCGAGAATAACGGGAAGCTTTATAAATGGTTCAAGCATCACCTGATCAATCCTTCAGCCAGAACACCACTGCTCTCTGCCCAGGCGTTGTACTATCTGGGTGTCTCTGCTGAGTTGGAGGGAATTACTGGAAAGTTCTTCAACTTCACTACTGAAGAAATACCCGCTCCCCACGCGCTCGACCGTAAGATGGCTGAAAAGCTATGGGTAAAAAGCCTTACCATTTTACCAAACAATTAGCATAAAACATCACTGAAGGTAAGTTTTCTTGTCTCTATATTGTATTATTGTAAACGTTTACAGATTTTTCTTGACAGATAAGAAATGACATGTGAATAATATAATCGTACAAGGAGATGCGGAGTGAGTAACGTAATCCTGTCGATGAAGGCAATTGATAAGCGATTCGCCGGTGTACACGCACTCAAGGGTGTGGATTTCGATCTGCATGAGGGCGAGATTCATGCAATCGTCGGTGAAAACGGAGCTGGCAAATCAACGCTCATGAAAGCCCTCACGGGTATATTCCCCAAAGACTCAGGTGAAATCCATTATATGGGTAAGTTGTTTAATCCACAGGGCCCAAAGGAAGCATTGGATGCAGGTATTGCAATCGTGCACCAAGAGCTGAATATGATGGAGCATCTCACGGTTGCACAAAATATCTTTATCGGACGAGAGGCTACCAAACACGGCGGCTTGTTTCTGGATGAGAAAGCACAAAACAAGAGAGCCAGGGAGTTGTTTGCTCATCTGAATATGTCCATAGACCCAGAAGAAAAGGTACGGGATCTTACCCCTGTCCCTTATACACATC
>NZ_JAEKNT010000417.1 GCF_016406725.1 Sphaerochaeta sp. S2
GGTACCTGCAAGGTGGGTTGGGCAGTGAAAGAGGCGGTATTCAGCTTCGATCGGTTCAGCAATGTAGATCCAGCACTTGGACCTGAGATGAGGTCGACCGGGGAGTCGATCGGATTGGGAAAGACCTTCGGGGAAGCTTTCGCAAAGAGCCAGATCAGCAGTGGTAACCGTCTTCCAGTCTCGGGAAAGGTATTTATCAGTGTCAATAAGAAGGATCGTAAGACCATCCTTCCTGTCGTAAGGAAGCTGGTCTCCCTAGGCTTCTCAATTGCAGCAACACAAGGGACTGCAGCCTTCCTCTTCGAGCAAGGAATCCTTGTTGAGGTAATGCAGAAGGTCCATGAAGGACACCCAAACATTACTGACTATCTACAGAAAAAACAGGTTGCTTTGGTGATAAACACACCAATGGGGTTCCATGCCCACCAGAGTGATGATGAAATCCGAAGCATTGCCATGCGTATGAAAATCCCCTACACCACCACCACAAGTGCTGCTGTAGCAGCTGTTGAAGCAATTGAATACCTGCAGAAAAAACAGGTTGTTGTTCGTGAGCTGACCTCTTAGGGGCAATTGCCTTTTGGTCTTCTATCATATAGTATGGGAATACTTTCTTAAGGAGACCAAAGGGACCGACTATGGCAGAAGAAGTATTTTCCCAACGAACAACTACCTGTGGATCACTGACCAAAGCTGACAATGGAGCTAAGGTGGTTCTCAACGGATGGGTACACCGTGACCGCAATCATGGGGCCCTGCATTTTATCAACCTCCGTGACCGCTACGGTATTACCCAGGTGGTAGTGGATGATGATGCCAGCAACGAACTTCAGGCAGTTGCAAATGAGCTGCACCTGGAGTACTGCATTGCAGTGACAGGGGTGGTGCGTCTCAGGCCCGATTCAATGGTCAATCCAGAAATGGTTACCGGTGAAGTTGAAGTTAAAGCTGAGAAGATTGAAATACTCAGTAAGTGTGCACCACTTCCATTCCAGATTGATGATGGCAATGAACCAAGGGAAGACCTGAGGCTTAAGTATCGCTATCTCGATCTCCGTACCCAGGGAATGCAGAAGCGGATGAAGCTTCGGCATGACTTCATTTTCGCCTGTCGCAAGTTCCTCACCAGTCGTGACTTCTATGAGATTGAAACCCCTACCATGATCAAGAGCACCCCAGAAGGGGCTCGAGACTTCCTGGTACCCAGTAGGATTTACCCTGGTAAGTTCTATGCTCTTCCCCAAAGCCCACAGCTCTTTAAGCAGATTCTGATGGTCGGCGGTATGGATAAGTACTTCCAGATCGCTCGCTGTTATCGTGATGAGGATGCCAGGGGGGATAGACAGCTGGAATTCACCCAGCTTGACCTGGAGATGAGCTTTGTCAAACGTGACGATGTCCTCTCCCTTATGGAGGACCTCTTTGGTTCCGTATTCAAGGAAGTAATGGATTATGACCTCCCTGCTCGATTCAGGAGACTCAGTTACCACGATGCACTGAATACCTATGGTTGTGACAAACCAGATCTTCGCTTCGACCTTCCCCTCTCAGATGTCAACGAATTGGCTCTGAAGAGCAGCTTTGCCACCTTCAAGGACATTGTTTCCCAGGGTGGATATGTAAAGGCAATCTGTGCTCCAAAGAGTGAAACAGTCGACTTCTCACGAAAGTATATTACCAGCCTCGAGGATGCAGCAAAGATCTACGGTGCACAGGGATTGGCTTGGATCAAGGTGGGAGAGAACAACACCTTCACCGGTGGTGTGAGCAAGTTCTTCGCTGGACTTGAAGAGGAACTCGTTTCAACCGTTGATGCAAAGGAAGGGGATATGATCCTCTTTGTTGCCCATAAAGACTGGAAGAAATGTTGTGCCAGCCTTAGTGCGGTTCGCACAAAGTTGGGCAAGGACCTGAACCTGATCAAAAAGAGTTTTGAGTTCTGCTGGATCGTTGACTTCCCCCTCTTTGAGTACAATGAGGATGAAGGACACTGGGAAGCTGCACACCATATGTTCAGCATGCCTCAGGCGGAGTACCTCGATACCCTTGAATCTGACCCCGGTAGCGTAAAGGGAGACCTGTATGACTTGGTCCTCAATGGATATGAGGTGGCCAGTGGCTCAATCCGTATCCATGATGTTGAACTCCAGAAGCGAATTTTCCGCATCTGTAATTTTGATGACGAAACTGCAGAGGAAAGGTTTGGCTTCCTGCTCAATGCCTTTAGATACGGAGCTCCTCCCCATGGCGGTATTGCCCCAGGGGTCGATAGAATGATCATGATCATGGCAGAGGAAACCTCGATCCATGAAGTCATTGCTTTCCCGAAGAATACAGCAGGAATATCACCAATGGATGATTCTCCGTCACTAGTTGACGAGAAGCAACTTGAAGACCTACACTTGATCGTCAAGTATCCTGAGCCAAAGAGCTGACAGAGAGCCCCGGGAAACCGGGGCCTTTTCTTACCAAGGAGGCACACCGAGCGTAGGTGTGAATTTTGGACATGAAGAAAAATCTTGCCTTGAAAGTTTCCTATCTCAATATATTCAGCAATATAGTTCTTGCCATCAGCAAGACTACAATTGGCTTTATCGCTCACTCTTCTGCCTTGCTTAATGATGGAATCAACAACGCAGGGGATGTGGTAAGCTCAATCATTGCCATGATCGGCATCTCAGCTGCATCCAAGGAGTCTGACGAGGATCATCAGTATGGGCATGAACGATTAGAATCAGTTGCTGCGATACTACTTTCGGGAATCATCATGGTTGTGGGATTTGGTCTCTTGGTCGACGGCATCTCAACCATCATTACCGGTAGTTACCATGACAACCCACTGCCTGGTGTCCTTGCTGTGATTGCAGCAATTGTATCCATAGTTATCAAGCAGTGCATGTTTCTCTATACTCGTTGGGCAGGAAAGAAGACTGACTCCTCTGCCTTGATGGCCTCTGCATGGGACTCCCAGAGTGATGTATTGGCAACCACAGGTGGTCTGATCGGCATCCTTGCCTCACGATTGGGCTACCCCATCGCTGATTCCATCGCAGCAATCATCATCTCCCTCTTTATCATTCGGGTCGGAATTGAAATATTCCGCGATGGCATCTACAAGATGGTTGACCACGCTTGCCCTGAGAAGACTGTGGAAGAGATTCGTCTCATCATTCTCGACCAGGAAGGGGTCAAGGGAATCGATTTATTGAGAACCCGCAGATTTGGTTCTCGTGCCTATGTGGATGTTGAGATTTCAGCAGAAGGGTCACAAAGCCTTGTTGAAGCTCACTGTATTGCCGAACGGGTCCACCACGCCATTGAAACCAGTTTCCCCCAAGTCAAACATTGCATGGTGCATGTAAATCCCTACAAACATAAAAAGCAGTAACACAAATGATTCTCATCCTAGAAAAATCATTCTGCATGAGCTATGCTATGGGCATAGGAGATAACTCATGGGTGAGAAGAAACATGTTCGTGCCGACTTTGTACCTGGACACTACCAGTTCGTTACAGACAAGGGATCCAGTTTTGAAATTGGCCCTTCCAGCGCGCCCTATGATTACCTGTTAGGTGCATTGAGTGGTTGTCTGTTTGTTACATTTGTGGAACTTGCTACAAAAATGCGTATCAGCTGGGAACATATCAGCTTTGATGTTGATGGAGAGAAGCGAGACGATCCTCCTACCACGCTTAAATCACTACATATCACAGTACAGGCCACTGGAGTGGACAACCAGAAGAAATTCCTGAAAGCCTTCGAGACGGCTTCCCGATACTGTTCTATCTACCAGACCATATCACAGGTAAGTGAGATGGATTACTCAGTGGATTTCCAATAGTACCATGGCAAGCAACGCCCGATATACCAATATTCTTCTCTTTGAGGCATTCGAGAGTGCCCTACGACAACTCTTGGCAGAGGATGAGATAGTGCTGTCCTGGCCGAAGGCAAAGACAAGTCTTGCCCACTGCTTGGCCTCCCAGTTGCAACTGAGCCTGAGAAAAGTACTCAGCCTTTCAGAGGATGCAGCAAATCCCAATTTTTTCTCCCTTCCAGGAAACATCAAGGTGGATATCCAGCGGGATGGGCTTGATGTGCTTGTCCATAACAGGAAAGGAACCAAGCTCCTGGGAATCATTCTTGGTAATGATTATCTTTCCAAGGGTCAGCAGAACCATCTTCTCCAGGTCCAGGAGGAGGGATGCCAACTTATACTGGGAGTATCTTTCCTCCCCCAGAGGGAGTACATTCTGCTCTATAGTCCAAAGCAAGATAGTTTGGAGTATTATCATTTCAACAAGGCTGACGGTACCACGACTCATCTTAAACAGAAGGATGTGGACGGAGAGGAAGATACCTTGCAACTGTTGTTGGGTATCAAGGAACGGAAAAAGAAGCGAAAGAAACAGGTCATCGAACGGGATCTATAACCCTGCTTCGTCCTGTCATTTTATCCACTGTCCGTTTATGGGCATCTTCACAGCCATGCCAAGGCTTATCTGCATTCTCCGACTTGTACTTCTGTGTCATCCAATGCACATCTTTTGCCATCCTATCGAGGTTGGCAACCTCAAGTTGAGCCATTGCTCGTACAAACTCTGGATATAACTTGGGGGAAAGCGCTTTCTGCCCAATCTCCAGCAGGAGGGTAAAGTGATGAAGACAGAAACCCTTCCCTTGTGAGAGGGCCTCACGGAAGGAAGAATCCTCTCCCCATAGATAACAGGTCGTGTACAGGTACCGCTGGAGTCGCTCTTCCATAGCTGAACAGACAAGACACCCTTTCTCTCGTGAAGCAATTACCGCTTGAAAAGCTCCTACCGCTTTCTTCGCCTGTCTTGGACTGTTTGCTGACAAAAGCCCATTGATTGCAGCCTCAGCCTTGGCTCTTGTTGTTTCCAGGTAGGTATCCCCCATCAGGGCAACTCCCTGGGGCTTGTTTGCTGCAGCAAGCATACGCCAGTGTTTGGGACAGAAACCATGCTCATTCACCCGCACCCTGGTCTCTGGGTTCATGACAGAGTTGCCCAGATAGAAGTTGATTGCATCCTTCTGGGCCTCTGCCATAAGGCTGCAGATGAAACATTCACAGTTTTCCTGCACGCCATCCCAAACAGGAATTGTCTCCAATTCAATCTTCATATTATTTTGACCCGTACTTCATGCGCATCAGCTGTTTCAGTCTTGGTTCCGGCAATTCCCTCACCTCATACTCCCCGCCGCCCATCTGCTTGGTGATAACGGTCATCTGCGCTGCACGCTCGAGCAATTCCATCTTGTCAAAAGCCTCGAGCATCGTTCGCCCAAGGGCTACCGCCCCATGGTTTTCCAGGAGCAGTACATCATGATCAAAGGAACTGGCAGCAACCTGCTCGGCAAGGTCCACTGTTCCCATCAGTCGATACTCAACATACGCTGGATCCTCAAGGATATAATATGACTCTGCGATCAGATGCGTGTTGATGGCACTCTTTCCATCCTTGGTGATGGCAGTGAACGCAGAAACATAGGTTGGATGGGCGTGCACAATTGCCTGGATGTCTGGACGTGCTACGAGGATCAGGCGATGCATCTCAGTTTCGATACTGAGAGGTAGATTCGGTGTCAGATTCTTCCCGTCCAAGGTTACTACAGCAATATCATCAGGAGTGAGTAATCCTTTGTCGAGCGCACTGGGGGTGATGCAAAAAAGATCCTTGCTGATCCGCATGCTAATATTGCCCCCACTGGCGGTGGTAAGTTGTCGATCGTACAGGCGGGTCATGAAAGAAGCTACCTGCCTGCGGTATTTTTCATATTTTTTGGTTTCCATACAGCGAGTATACCATGAGAGGCCAAGGTTAGGGAACGTAAAACCTCATTGCTGGTACCTTGAGAAGGCAAGATGCATTTGCTACAATGGCCCCTGTTCGAATACTAAGGAGATGTATCAAGATGAGGATGTCCAAACTCTTTTCCAAAACCCTGAGAGAAGCCCCAAACGGTGCTGATAGCAAGGGGTATGAATATCTGCTGCGAGCAGGCTTTATCCGCCAGTTGGGAGCTGGCATCTTCACCTTGCTCCCGTTTGGGTTCAGTGCGACCAAGAAAATAGAACAAGTCATTCGTGAAGAGATGAATGCAATCGGAGGCCAAGAGATCCTGATGCCGCTGGTCAATCCTGCGGATATCTGGAAGGAGACCGGCCGATTCTACAGCATCGACCGCGAGATGAGTAGATTCAATGACCGCGCGGGAAGAGATATGGTCCTTGCCATGACCCATGAGGAAGCTGTAACCGATCTCGCCCGTGGAGAGATTGACAGCTACAAGCGGCTTCCACTGCTTGTGTATCAGATCCAGACCAAGTGGAGGGATGATCCCCGTCCTCGTGCAGGTCTTATCAGGGTGAGAGAGTTCACCATGAAGGACAGTTACTCCTTCGATATTGACCAGGAAGGGCTGGATAAACAGTATGCTGAACATTATAAAGCCTACTTCAGGATTTTCAGTCGTTGTGGCTTACCCGTTATCGTCGTAGGTGCAGACAGCGGCATGATGGGTGGCAAGATCAGCCACGAATATATGTACCTCTCACCCATTGGAGAGGACACCATCATTACCTGTCCTGCGTGCCATTATACAGCAAACCGCCAGGTGGCTACCTTCAAGAAAACCTACTACAGCGAGGAAATGAAAGAAACAGAAAAGGTGCTTACCCCTGATTGCAAGACCATCGAAGAGCTTGCCGCATTCCTCAAGATAGAGAAACACCAGACGGCTAAGGCAGTATTCCTGGTAGGGACCTTCATCAATGATACCAACGGGGAGGAAGAGGAAAAACTCATTGTTGGCATCATCAGAGGGGACCTGGAGGTAGAAGAGAACAAACTTCAGAATGCAGTCAAGGCAAACTCACTCAGACCAGCCCACCCAGAGGAAATTACTGCAAAGAAGATGGTTCCCGGCTATGGTTCAGCCATTGGTTGCGCAGATGATGTTCTTGTGGTGGTTGATGATTCAGTGGCAAAAAGCAACAACCTGGTCGCTGGTGCAAATGAAGAGGGATATCACCTGCTTAATACCAACTATGGCAGGGACTACCAGGGAGAAGTTGCTGATATTGCAAGTGCAAGCGGTGGCCATGCCTGTCCTGAATGCGGAGAACCCCTGGTTGCCTCGAAGGGCGTGGAAGTAGGAAACATCTTCCAGTTGAACACCCGATACAGTGAGAGCATGAACTGTACCTACCAAGATGAGAACGGTGTCCGCCGACCTGTGATCATGGGGTCCTATGGTATCGGAGTTGGACGTCTGCTTGCCTGTCTTGCAGAGAACTACAGTGATGAGAAGGGACTCAGCTTACCGATCAGCGTTGCTCCAATGCAGGTCCACTTGGTGAGCCTGGTAAAGGACGCCCAAGTAGCCGAAACCATCTATCAGTCACTCACCCAGGCAGGTATTGAGGTTCTCTATGATGACCGAAAGGAATCAGCCGGTGTCAAGTTTGCTGATGCTGACCTTATCGGCCTCCCGATTCGCATTACCTTGGGGAACCGTTCCCTGAAGGAAGGAAAGGTGGAGGTGAAACTCAGAAGCAATCTTGAAGAGTCTTTCTCCTTCGGTGTTGATACCGTAGTAGAGGAAACCCTCAGCCTGATCGCGAAACTCAAGGATGAATTGGCCTCCCAGATTGTAGAGACTGAGTGGCAGAACAACTAATCTCAAACAAAGAACAGAAAAATATCCCCTGGTCAATATGCATTGATCAGGGGATTGTTGTATTCCTGGGATGAAAATGTGTTAGTTGGCACCCATCTTCTTCAACTGATTGATTATATAGGTGCGTTTTGCTGCCTTGGCATATTCAAGCACAGAGTGGCCCTGGTAATCACGGGCATTGATATCAGCACCGGCTTTCAGCAAGGCTGTTACAACACGTGTCTCGGGATTGCTGTTTACTGCCATGATCAAGGCAGTCTCCCCAAGATAGTTTCGCGCATTCAAGTCAGCACCGGCTTTCAGCAATTCTTCGATGATCTTGGGGCTGGTACTCTTGTTGGCTGCAAGGTGAAGAGCATTTGAGCGATACTTAGGCTCAGCCTCTTGAATATCTGCTCCTGCTTCCAGCAATGCCTTCAGTACATTCACGGATGAATTGTACTGAGCCGCCAGCATAATAGGAGTAAGACCCCACTCATTCTGGGTATGAATATCTGCACCCTGCTCAAGTAGACTTTTCACTTCTTTCACTTTGGTAGCAGAAACTGATGCTGCCAGCAATTTCTTGTTCAGAGTCTCTTCTCGTTTTGACATATGCAGAATATCTCCTTACTCATTATTTGAATTATACTTACTATAAGCAGTATCCCAATTTTTCTTAAAATTGTACAGTCTTGTACCTAGTTTTCACCCAATTTCATCGCTCCATGATCCTTTTGCATTCTTTTGGATTTGCTTCATCACACATATATGCAGTATGATAAACCCATGGTAACAAAGGAAATCATCAAACAAGTCCCTAAAGTAGAACTCCACGACCACCTTGATGGAGGGTTGAGAATCCAGACCATTCTCAGCCTAGCCAAAGCACAAGGCATCACCCTTCCCACTGAGGACCCTGAAGAACTCCACCAGTGGTTTGTCAGGGGAGGTAAGCAAAAAAGCCTCTCCCTGTATCTTGAATCATTTGCTCTGACCACCAAGGTCATGCAGAGCAGTGCAGCATTGCATCGTGTCGCCTTTGAGGCTGTAGAAGATCTTGCTGCTGAGAATGTGTGCTATGCAGAAATCCGGTTTGCTCCAATCCTTCACACAGAGGGCGGACTGTCCTTGGAAGAAGCGGTACAAGCTGTGCTTGACGGCCTGCAACAGGGAACACGAAAAACGGGAATGCCCACCGGACTGATCCTTTGCGCCATGCGCAACCAATCACCGAGTGTCAGCAAGAGCATTGCAGAACTCGCTGTTGCCTTCGCCGATCGTGGTGTTGTTGGATTCGACCTTGCCGGCGATGAGATCGGGTACCCTGCCAAGAAACATCTTGACGCATTCCAATTCATCAGAAGCAAGAACTTCAATATAACCATCCATGCAGGGGAAGCCTTCGGGGTGGAGTCCATCTGGCAAGCCGTCCAACTGTGTGGGGCTCATCGTATCGGCCATGGCGTTCGATTGGTGGAGGATATGGGGATTGAAGGTACAAGAATCGAGAAAATGGGTTCTCTTGCAGCCTTCATCCTTGACCGGAGAATACCGATGGAGATGTGTCTTACCAGCAATGTTGGGACAGGGGCTGTGAAAGATTATGACAGCCACCCCTTCCCCATCCTCTTCAGAAACAAGTTCAGGGTATTCCTTTGCAGTGATAACCGCTTGATGAGTGACACCACGGTAACCAAGGAGATGGAGCTTGCAGTCCAGTACTACAACCTGACCATCCGGGACCTTGAGAAGATCACGATCAATGCGATGAAGTCAGCCTTCATCCATCATGACCAGAAACTCTCAATCATCTATGATGTGATCAAGCAGCAATATGCCGAGATTCGCCAGAAGTACGATCTTCAGGACTAGAGTGTCCGCCTGAATACTTCCAGAGGATTGATCCTCATACGGATCCTGCAGTACAGGTACCCGAATATCAAACCACTGAGATGAGTTAGGTGTGCAACATTTCCACCAGCTCCAAATACATGGCTGGAAAGTTCAATGAGAGCATACAAGATGACCAGAATTGGGGCTCTGATGGGAATCAGTCCAAAGACGAAGATTACCGAGTAAGGGTAGAAGACTGCGAACATCAAGAGCACCCCGTAGATAGCTCCCGATGCACCCACAAGGATGACATTCGTCCCGGCAAGATAGTAACTGAAGAAGCTGACAATTCCACTGAACAGACCAGTCAGGAGATAGAACAGGAGAAACTCCTTGCTTCCTATCCTACGTTCAACCATCGAGCCAAAAATGAAAAGACTCAGCATATTGAATAGTAGATGACTGAACCCTCCATGCACAAACATATAGGTGAAAGGTTGCCAGAGATATCCTCCCAATACCAAGGAAGGAATCATTGCAAGATAGTAGGTAAGCCTTGGGTAGACCATCGAGGTGACAAGATACACCAAGACGTTGATGATAACCAACTTGAGCGTAACATTTTTATAGGTAGTATCCCGGAATCTCCGGTTCAAAATAGTACTCTTTTTCATAAACATACAGTATATAGGGAAGGAGCCAACGTCAATTGAGCAAAATTTGCACACCTTTTTGCGAGTGTGAAAGCAATGCACACTCCTTTTCCATCCCTACCCCCATTTGAACGCTCTATTCCCTGTTTTGCTCTTGGCACGCTTATTGCATTGTTTTAGATAGAACAGAGCAACATTTTTTTCATACTCCTCCTTTTATACCGACAGGGTGCCAAGAGATTTTCCCCAAACCTCTTTTGGCACCCTCCTTTTTGCCCGTCTCTGTGCAATTTTTAAATAGTGTAACAATTTTTCACACCACTATTCCACTTAGTTCACGTCAAATTACTGACTTTTAGTGATTATTTATTGCTTAATGTGCTGTTTCTGGATAATTGGCACACTAGTTGCAATACTATAGGCAGAACAGAGCAACAGTTTTTTTCAAACCTCCTTAAAGTGTGATTTCTTTGGTGCCAGCGGTTCTCTCTCCCCACCCCACAATACCGCTGGCACCATCTTTATGCTCTTCCGACTCCTTCAAATGTTTGCTATAGTTGGATCATGGCAACAAGCAGAAGGGACCGTGCAGACTCCTATACAAAACGAGCACACAAGGAAGGCTATCCAGCTCGCTCCGTCTATAAACTGGAAGAGCTACAACAACATTTCAACCTGGTTAAGAGTGGGGACTCCGTATTGGATGTCGGAGCAGCTCCGGGATCGTGGACACTATATACACACAGAAACCTCATCAAGGGAAAAGGAAGCATCATAGCTGTTGACCTGAATCCCTTGAACCTGAATCCAGTACCTCCAACGGTCACCGCGTATGTGGGCGATGCGTTCTCGAAGGATATCAGGGAAATCTTGGTGCAACATGGTCCGTATAATGCAATCATCAGCGATGCAGCTCCTATGACGATGGGAAACAGAAGTGTCGATACAGCGAGGAGTGAGAACCTCGCAGAACAGGTCATCTATCTTGCCAAGGACCATCTAAAGCCCCATGGAAATCTTGTGGTGAAGATCTTTCAGGGTGGAGGACAGGTTGAACTCCTGCAATTGATGAGAACTCTCTTCAATAAAGTAAAACCCTACAAGCCAAAGGCCTGCAGGGATGACTCATTCGAGATTTATCTGGTGGGGTTGGACAGGAAGGATTCCTGATCAGGCTTTCCGGGCACGTGCCAGGTTCTTGGCTGCTCCTTGATGATCAACCAACTCCAATGTTCTCGTGAAGAACTCAATTGCTGTCCCCTTGTCATTGAAGTGATCAAGTGCCAGGCATCCAAGATTGTTCCATGCTTCCGCCTGTGAAGGATCATCTTGTACGATACGTTCATATAATGAACGCGCATCTTCAGGATTAGAGACCATGCGTTTTTCAGCCTCAGGAAGAAGTGCACATGCATCTAAAGCCTTGGTATAGTTTTTTTCAGAGGAGAGCAAATCCAAGCGGAGCCTCATCAGGTACTCCTCTTTTTCAGATGGATTATCATCCAAGGCGGATGTATACCAATGTATTGCTTCCTCCCCTTTTCCGGAAAGGTAGGCGATATCTCCAAGCAAACGGCATAGACGCAAGCTCTCTCCGTAGCGTAGGACGGCCTTTACCAAAACATCATAGGCCTTTTCCTTGTCCCCCGAGCCAAGCGCTATCAGGGCAAGATTATAATGCAACCCCATGGAGGGTCCCTCATGGTTTATGAGCTTGTGGGTGAAGCTTTCAGCCTCCTCCCATTTGTTCTGCACCATTGCATTAAGCATCCTTCGCTGATAATACCATTTTATCGGATCCATAATTCCCCCAGATAGTGATGCTGGGCATCAGCCCAACACCACTTTTCTCAGTCATTAAAGTACAAAGAGTCCGATGATCATCAATATAGTGATGGTCGTCACACCCTGTACCAAGGTCACACCGGTTTGGGTCTTGTATGCCGTTGCCGTGTCCATATCGGAGAACTGCGATACAACCCAGAAGTAACTGTCGTTCGCATGGGAAACAGTCATGGAACCTGCTCCGATCGACAGCAGAGCCAAAACCTTTGCAATCTCACTGGTCCATCCAAGCTGCCCCATCAAGGGAGCGAGCATGGCACTGGTAACAATCATGGCAACAGTTGATGCACCCATGGCGCTCTTGAGCAGTGCTGCAATGATGAACGGAATAAGAAGACCTGCATTCAACTGCATCAAGCTACCTGAGAGCACTTCTGCAATCGGGAGTGTCTTAAGAACTGCACCGAAAGCACCACCTGCACCTGTTATTGCCAGGATGCTGGCTGAACTGTGGATACCATCACTGATCCAGGAGAAAGCAGTTCCTTTCCCCTCCTTCTTGGGTATCAAGGTGACTGCAAGGCCTACACCAAGAATAAGTGCAGTTACCGGGTTACCAATGAAGTCAAAGAAAGCCTTTGCCCCTCCCTCTCCAAACGGTGCAGAGGGAAAATCTGCAACAGACTTGAGAGCGATGAGGATGATGGGAAGGAGAATGGGAGCAAATGAACGCATTGCATTGGGGAGCTTTCCGTACTTTTCAACCAACTCTTCCAGAGAAACCTCCGGGTTTGCAGGGATATCGAACTTGCTGGAAATCTTCAGTGCATAGAGGTACCCAACCAACATGACAGGAATGGAAACCAGCAATCCTACCAGAATGACCAAACCCAAATCTGCATTCAATGTACCAGCCATGATAATCGGTCCCGGGGTTGGTGGAACAAGGCAGTGGGTTGCATAAAGGCCAGAACTCAGACAGGTTGCCATAACGGCCAGGGAGACTCCACTTTTTGCCGCAAGGGCGCGGTTAATGGGGGAAAGGATCACAAAGCCCGAGTCACAGAAGACTGGGATACTGACAATGTAGCCGGTCAGACTCATGGTCAAGGGAGCTCGTTTCTTTCCTACCAGTCCCAGAATTGAATTTGCCATCGTCAATGCTGCACCGGTCTTTTCCAGGATTGTACCAATAATAGTACCAGCAATAATGACAATACCGATGCTGCCCAGGATTGAGCCAAAACCACTGGTGAGTGTGTTGATCAAGTCATCAACAGACATTCCTCCCAGTATTCCAACAAAGTATCCCGCAAGCAACAGAACAATGAATGGATGCCACTTGAATCGTGAAATCAGAAGCACCATTCCTACAACTGCGACAATAATGACCAGAAATAGATACCATCCTGCCATATCGTTCCTCCTACTCTCTCTATCGTTTTCCCTATCCTTCCAGGATAAGGCTAGAACCCGTTCCGTTATGGAAATGAATTGAAGAATGTTCGGTAGCTAGATTGATCGCTTCTGCCCCAGAACAGTGGTTGATACCCAGTATCTCAATTCCCTTCTCCTGGAATACCTGGATACTTCTATCAGTCCTTGAACTATCTGCCTCGACCAAGTGAGTCCCTCCCAGCAGTGCATATACCGGCTTGTTGAAGGCTTGTTGCACAGAGTCCAACATGTTCAGGATCCCTGGATGGGAACAGCCCACCAGCATGACAAGACCCTTTCCTGTCTCAACTACCAACAGCACCTCATCATCAAAGCGGTCTTCAACCCAACCAGCTTGTTCCCTCAGAACAAATCTTGGATGAATGGTCTCCTCTGCATGACTTCGTTTGAAATGGGTAAGCGCCCATACTCCAAGAGCAATTTCTGTTCTTCCGGTAATGGTATTGTGGGTGATCCCCTGTTCCTTGATGTATTCCTGGTCAAAATCATTGCCAAGATACTGGTATGAAGCGTTGAAACGTGCATACTTTTCTGCAAAGAACCCCTGTCCTGTATGGAGGGTAAAGGCTCTATCTGTCCGTGATTGGACAAATGATTGAAACCCACCACTATGGTCATAGTGACCATGACTGAGCACCACATGATCTACGCTATCCAATTGCTTTCTTAAGAGTTTGGCATTTTTGAGAAAGGCATTACTGCGTCCTGTATCAAACAGAATACTAGACTTTCCAGTCTCAATCAGGAACGAGAGCCCATGTTCGGTGATCAGGCCGGTGTGTTCTCCCTGTGTGTTTTCGATCAAGGTAGTTATTTCTATAGGCATTGCAAAACCTTCAAATGTGTACTAACAGGTCAGAGGTCTGACAAGTTGACTATACCATAAACCCACATCTCAGGTTTTGTCAAATAAAATATTTAGAGAGTTCCGAAATAGTGTTGGATGTCCTTCAAGGCATTTCTCAGGTGGTCTTCCATTGCCTGGGATGCTTCTTTCTGGTCATGGGAGAGGATAGCTTGAAGCAGACGCCCGTGTTCTTCAATGGATGATTCCAGTCGCCCAGGTGCATGAAGACTGGCATACCAACCTTCATTAAGTGTCTGGTCCATCGTCCTCATCAAGACAGCCAAGGTACGATTCTTGGTTGCCTTTGCAACAGCAAGGTGAAAGGCACTGTCACTGCTTATGGATTCAATAACATCCCCGGTTTTTACTTTTTCAACAAACGTATCATAACAGGATTGGAGTGCTTCCAAATCTTTTTGTTCAGCAAATCGACAGGCAAGGGATGCAGCATGAGGCTCAATTAAAAGCCTTACCTCAAAGTGTTCCCGCAGTGCCTCTGCATTTTCCACTACTCAGTTCTTCACCGGGTGGGATTGCTCGGAAGGATCACTGACAAACACCCCTTTTCCCTGATATACCTTCACCACTCCGGATACTTCAAGCATCCTTAGTGCTTCACGAATTGAAGATCGACTTACCTCAAGCTTTTTTACGAGCTCTTTTTCACTGTAGAGCTTATCCCCAGGTTTGAGGTGCTCCTCTTTGATAATCTCTTTAATTGCATCGGTAACCATGATCGATACACGTTCTTTTTTCAGGGACTGCATGGGGCTATCGTATCGTGAAGCGAATAAATCTGCAAGACAATCCACCTCTGGCATAGAAAACTCCTATCTTCTATACTGAGTGTATGAAACAGAACGTACAGCTCGTTGTCATTGACGGTCAGGGTGGAAGCTTGGGAAAAGCGCTTGTTGCGGTAATCAAGAAAACATTCAGAGAGGTGGAAGTACTGGGAATTGGGACCAACAGCCTGGCAGCCAGTGCCATGCTAAAAAGCGGTGCTGATGCAATTGCAACCGGTGAGAATCCTGTCATTGTGGCATGCAGGAATGCTGACCTTATCGTGGGCCCACTGGGAATCCTTACCTCTGATGCACTCCATGGAGAGATCACTCCAGCAATGGCGGTGGCAATCGCCCAGAGCAAGGCTCACAAGATTCTTGTTCCCATCAGCAAATGCAATGTGACAATCGTAGGAATACAGGAGGCCCCCCTGTCCATGATGATTGACTTCACATTGGAGGAGATCAGGCGTTTCCTTGACAGCACTCTGCCTAGTCGGTAAAATACGTCACAACATGCCTCATGAAGGGGCATATTCCTGATTCATTACCTATGTACACAAGAGAGCCATGAAGGCAAAGAAGAGTACTACTTTTTTGCTTGCATGGCCCTCTTTTTTTGGGAGCATACCTTGGAACGATATACACAGCCACTTTCAGACAACCATACCCTGGAAGTCTATAATCATGACCAACTCATTTTTTCAGAAAATGGGCACTGGCTTACCCCACTCTTTGCATTCGAACGATTTCTAGAAACCTATACAGGAGAAAGGGATTGTCTCAGTGCTCATGACACGGCTGCAGGAAAAGCCGCTGCATTGCTTATGGCCCGCTTTGGCATACATCGTGCCCATATCAATCTGATCAGTGAACTTGCCATCGAATATTATCAACAGCATGGAATAACCGTCTCCTATGAAAAACGCATAGAACGACTGCAATGCAAGACCGAGGAGTTGCTCGGAGAAATGCATGACCAGGAGCAGATGTACAGACTTCTGAGAAAGCGTGCAAAACTGGTACGAGGGGTCTCTGTACGTATAGAAAACCTCTCTTTCTCCTACCCAGAGCGTCCGCCTATCCTGCAAGACCTCTCCTTCCATCTTGAGGAAGGGGAGAGACTACTCATCCTAGGAGACAATGGAATGGGGAAGACTACACTGCTCTCCCTCTTGATGGGAAAACTCAAACCCACCAAGGGAACGATTCTTATCGGGGAGGACGAGGTAACCCACCTGGAAAAAAGAACGATCGGGTACATAAGGCAACAACAACAAGAGCAGCAGTTCCCAGTCTCAGCCCGTGAAGTGGTAGCTATGGCATGCGATCCCACTCTCACAAGGGAAGAGAGGCAGTGGGAGATCGACACTGCCCTAAGAAGAACAAAGATAGAGCATCTTGCTGAGAGGAATTTCTTCACACTCAGCGGAGGAGAGAGGCAAAAGGTTTCTCTCTCGAGGACGCTCTGCCAGAAAGCAAGATTGCTCCTCCTTGATGAACCCACCTCTTTCCTGGATGCAAAAAGTCGATCTACGCTTGTTGAAGTACTCCAAAGCCTTACAGTGGGAGAGATGCCGACCATTATCATTGTCACCCATGACAAGGCACTGGAAAAGGATTTGGGATGGCCAACTCTCCATTTGGGGGGTACCTATGAGTGATTTCCTCTACGCACTCACCCTACCTCCGGTAATGAAGGGACTGCTTGCCATGGCCATTGCCGGGCTCAGTTTTCCAGCAAGCGGGGTCATGGTTCTTCGCCTAGACCTGGTACCGATGCGTTATATGCTGATGCATGGGGTTATCCTTGGGGGAGCCATCTCCCTGGCGCTCTCCCTGCCGATACTACCGCTCAGCATTGCCCTGAATATTCTCTTGGTTTTGGCTATGATGCGACTGGCTAAGGATACCCGTCATGGGTTCGGCCTTGCCAGTGCTGCTGGTATGGTCTTTACCATGGCAGCAGCTTCCTTAGTGATGCATTTGTGGGACGTTCCTGCAAAGGATACATTACAACTACTCTGGGGAAGTCCATTTGCGCTTGCTTGGGCAGATATCGTGGTACTGATCGGCATCGCCCTCATTTTGGCCATCTACCTGCTTGCAAACTTCAGGACGGTAAGTGCCATCTTCTTCGATCAGGAAATTGCCCAATCCCTGGGAATACCGGTAAAGGCACACTACACTGCCATGGTACTGGTCATTGCCTTGGTGATTGCATTTGCCATGAAACTACTTGGTGCCTTGCACATTGATGCACTGCTCATCCTTCCCGTCCTCGTTGCAGGAA
>NZ_JAEKNT010000418.1 GCF_016406725.1 Sphaerochaeta sp. S2
CCTTTGAATGGCTACGCATGAATAGTGAAATAGATATTAAAAATATCCAGTTTGTTGGCAATAGAGCTGATATTTTGGCAATGACGATAGATTAGGAAAGAGGAATAAAATGTCAATATACTTAGATTATGCAGCATCAACGCCCTTAAAAAAAGAGGTATTAGATGCAATGCTACCCTATTTGACAGACTACTATGGTAATGCTTCAAGTACACATAGTTTTGGCAGGCGTATGAATCAAGCGCTTGAGAAGAGTAGAAGATTGATATCAAAGTTAATAGGCTGTAATAAAGATGAATTCTACTTTGTTGCATCGGGTACAGAAGCGAATAATTGGGCATTGAAGGGTATTGCCGAAAAATACAAGGAAAAGGGTAATCATATTATAGTCAGTGCTTTTGAACATCCGGCCGTATTAAATACAGCAAAGCATCTTGAAGAAAATGGATTTGATGTGACTTATCTGCTACCAGATAGTCAAGGGCATATCACTGTTGAAAGTGTTAATGAGTCTCTAACGGATCAGACGATACTTGTGAGTATAATGTATGTAAACAACGAAGTAGGCACAATACAACCTCTTAAGGAAATTGCAGCTTTACTAAGAGAAAAAGAGATTATTTTTCATTCGGATGGGGTGCAAGCCTTGGGTTACTTAGACTTTGATATCAAAGATTTGGGTGTAGATTTAATGTCTTTTTCATCCCATAAAATATACGGACCGACTGGAGTCGGTGGGTTATATATTAGAAAAGGTATCAAGATAAAAAGCTTGTTAGATGGTGGTGCTCAGGAAAGGCAACGCAGAGCTGGAACGAGTCATGTTGCAGGTGCAGTTGGATTTAGTGAAGCACTTAAATTAAGGGTCGAAAATATTCAGGATACGTCAAAAGCTTTGAAGAACAAAAGAGATTATTTACTAGATGGCTTAACAAAGCTCGGATGTCATTTAAATGGTGATTTAAACAGGCATCCTGGTAACATGAATATTAGATTCGATGACATACCTGGAGAAACTCTATTGATGAATTTAGATTTAGAAGGGATTGCC
>NZ_JAEKNT010000419.1 GCF_016406725.1 Sphaerochaeta sp. S2
TATTTAAAAAACAGTTTTATTGATAGTTGGTATTGTCATTGTTCGCAGATGATACGCTCTTTAACAGAAGGCGTCAACAAATAGAAAAACCCCCCAGGGAAAAGGAGGTTAAACCCTAGGGGGAACAAAAGGAGGTTAGAAAAAATCCGATTTCGTTGCTAACCGACCCAACGGGTGCAGAAGCATGTCGTTCTCTTTCTGAGTCAGACAATAGTACATAACTAATATTTTAATCAAGAGGGTTTTTGAAGTTTTTACATTTTTTTAACTTTCTTTTTAATTACTGGATAGAAAGTTATGTCATAAACCAGCACAATTTCTAAAAATTATCCAAGGTTTGTAAAAATTCTTTACATATTGTCTTGAAAATCTGTTGCATGGAACACATCTTGCGTTGGAGCATAAAAAAAGGGAAGCCTAAGAAAGCCTCCCTCTTTTCCTGATGGTTTTCTGCCTAGTCGAAATTGAAGTTCTTCATTGACAGGGGCTGGCGGGTATTTTCCAGTACATCCCTCCACAAGGAACCTTCCAGATCCACATGATTGCGGCTGGAAACCGCCAAGCTTATCGGTAGGTGAACAAATCGATTATGAAGCAAACCGATCAAGGCCTGGGTCTTCCCTGCCATTGCTGCGTGTACGGCATGAGCTCCGAGACGAGCACAGTAAATGGAATCATAGGAATCAGCAGAAGCACTACGAATGATGTAGGAAGGATCAATGTACTTCACATTGGTCTCAATGCCCTCATTCTTGAAATACTCAATGATCTTATCCTTCAAGAATACCCCAATATCATGGTACTTAACATTCCCAGAGGCGTCTTTCTCTCCAGTTTCAGGAACCAAGTCCTGCCCTGCCCCTTCACTGACCAGGATAACCGCATGTCCACGGTCAAGGACTCTTCTCCTGAGATGCTCGAGCAATCCATTGGGTCCATATAGGTCAAACGGGTTCTCGGGAATCAGACAGAAATTCACGTCACTCTGAGCGAGGGCTGTCTGGGCGGCAATAAAGCCAGACTCACGTCCCATCACCTTAACCAAGCCAATACCGTGAATGGAGTTTTTTGCTTCCACGTGGGCACTACGCACTACAGGAACAGCCATCTGGACAGCAGTATCCACTCCAAAGGAGCTCTGGATGAATGAGAGATCATTGTCAATGGTCTTCGGGATCCCAATGATTGAAATCTTCAATCCTCGTTTCTTGACCTCTTCATAAATTTCCCATGCACCTCTGAGTGTACCATCTCCTCCGACGGTGACCAGAATATTGATGTTCAGCCGCTCCAGGGAGTCGACAATCTCTTCAACCTGCTTTCCACCACCACGAGCAGAGCCAAGAATGGTCCCACCTTTTTCCTGTATGTCATCAACAACATCCGGATCAAGGGGGATCAAGGGCCAGGGGCTGTTCTCGAGCAAGCCCTGATAACCAAACTGGATACCACTGATCCTCCTGACCCCATAGCGATACCAAAAACAGCGAACCACAGCCCTGATAACATTATTCAAACCTGGGCAGATACCACCACAGGTGGCAATTGCCGCATGTACATGGGCAGGGTTGAAGTAAATTTTGGAGCGTGGACCGGCAAGCTCTACAGTCTCCTCATGGCGAGGGACTGGATGGCCATCCTTATCAATATCAGTATCGATGCCATAGAGAATATGGTCACTATCATCCACATAATCAGCCTGCCCATCATTCTGGGATGTACTCATGATAATCGGGGAGGAAATCTTTGCTACTCCCAGACTAGGTATGGAAAAATCCATCTTCTTATTCATTAGACCTCGCCTCCATGTTCATCATACTCTTCAAGCAGCGAACCCAATTCTTCCTTGAACCTGGAAAAAGGAGTGGAAAGACTCCCTTTGGCCCGCTTATTGAATTCTCGGTATAGTGCAAGAAACTGTAAAGCAAACTCCGTCAGTGTCGCACCTTCACGGTTGGCTCCACCTTTTCGTCGATTGAGGACGGGAACGCCAAGACCCTTTTCCAGGTTTTGGACCATGGCAAAGGCCTTCGAGTAGGAGATGCCCAAAGCAGAGGCTGCCTTGCGCAACGAGTTCTGCTGCTCAACTTGCTCGAGCAACCACAGCACCCCGATTCCCATGAATTTGTTGCCTTCCTCATCGACGAGGTAGAGCTTCGCTTTTAGTTCCATGCCTCTCCTGCCGCCTGGTACACGATATCCACCAGTTCAGCTATTCTATCACATTCTACCGAACAATAGGCGAGTCTTAGGGTAACATCGGCAATATTGATGCATCCAACCTGATAGTTATCAAGTAAATGCCTGCGTAGTTGCTCTGCACTTCCTTTGCAATCAAATGCCATGAAGTACCCACTGTTGAACGGATGAGGTTTGAGTAAATCGTTACCTTCATGCTTCTTCAAGGCTTCCTTGAGCGTACGGTAGCGTCTCTCCATCTCCACCTTGGCTGCCAACTTATCAGATTCATAATGCCCTCCAGAGCGCATTGCCTTGAGCAACATACTCTGACCAGGGCGGTCACAGTTGGAAACGGTACTCCTGATGATACCCAATGTCTTCTTGTTCAAGGCATCATAGTGTTCTTCACTCAGGTTCTTGCTCCCATAAGTAATGAACCCAATACGGAAACCCCACACCATATCTTCCTTGGTCGCAGCATCACACTTGACAGCAAGAATATTTGGATGGGCATCACAAAGCAGAGAGAACAGGCTTTCTTTGGCCGAGTCATCCTCAAAGAAGAGCCCAAAGTAGGCATCATCACTGAGCACCATTAGTTTCATCCCCTCTTCAGCAAGCGAAATAAGGGCCTCTGCGATAGCCTGCATTTCACGCTTGGTTGGGGTATATCCAGTCGGGTTGTTGGGGAAGTTGAGTAGGATGCGTGCCTTTTTATCGGGGATTCCGGCCAATACTTCACGCATACCATCCACATTGAATCCACCTTCAGCTGTGTAAAGGTCGAATGTCTTGATGGAGGCTCCCGTTTGATGAGCAAAGATCAGCTCATAGTTATCCCAGGCAAGGTTGGGAATCACCAAGGTGTCTCCGTCCTGGACAAAAAGCTGAGCCATCATCTGCAGTCCATGTGTCAATCCTGAGGTTACAGCCGGAAGGCTGAAGGTCTTTCCTTGCAGGGTTGGATTCTTGACAATCATCTGTTCTTTCCATAAGGCCCTGAGAGCGGGATCCCCGCCACCTGGTGCATAGGAAAACAATTCGGAGGGCTTGAAGGCGTTATCAGTAAACTGATGATAAATGTCCGACAAATACATCGGTTGCCCACCGGATGTAGCCATCCCGATAGTGGCATTGAACCGAGTGGCTTTTTTGCCGGCTTCGGCGCTTTGGGCGACGACCCCCTTGGGGAAAAACATCCTTCGTCCTACGTCGGAGAGCATTGCGTCGACGATGGTTCCCTGCAACGTCTCATTCAGTTCTTTAGCTAGTACATGCATATTCTGTCCTCCAGTCATGGGTATGTATATACGTTTTCTGGAGAAATGTCACTAAAACGACCCTAAAAAGAGAATTCGCCTTGTATTTCTTCCTGCTTCTTTTCCCCTTTATCCAACATGGCAAGGAAGGTTGGCTCATCCACAATGGTTATCCCGATTTCCTGTGCCTTCTTAAGCTTGCTTCCCCCGCCGCTACCGGCGAGCAGGTGGGTTGTCTTGCTTGTTACTGCACTGACTGTCCTTCCACCCCTCTTGAGCACCTCATCCATTGCCTTGGAACGAGGATTGAAGTGCTCGAAGGAGCCGGTAACACACCACACCTGGCCAGAAAAGCTCTCATTCACCAAGGCATGTGCATCTTCCTTCTCCTCCATTGCCAAACCGAAACTTGCCAACGCAGCAATCCGTTCCAGCATCGCAGGATCATTCAATGCATCGATATAGAGCTTTGCACTCTTCTCCCCGATCTGCTTGATACTGGTAAGCCGCTCCACATCCTGGCGTTTGGCTACATCAAGGAGCTTTTCCATGCTGTCCAGGCCTGACTCGATCAAGATCTGGGCACCTTTCTTTCCAAGCTCAGGGATACCCAAGGAGATAAGCACCTGGGTGAAGCTCCTTTTCTTGGATTCTTCAACGCCCTTTTCAAGCAGGAGAATCTTCTTCTCCCCAAACCCACTCAACTCACCAAGGACCTTTCTATAATCAATCCGGTAGATATCCGGGATATCCTGCAAGACTCCTTGCTCAATAAGAACGGCTGCCGTCTCAGGACCGAAGTTGTCGATATCCATTCCACCTTTGGAAATAAAAAACTCTATACGACCCCTTACCTGCGCAGGGCACTGGGGGTTGGGACAAAAGGTGTGTGCTCCCTTCTGTACCAAACCCGTGCCGCAAACAGGGCAGAAGGGATCCATCGTATAGACTCCCTCAGAGTCCTCATTCTTCTCAATCACCCGCTCTACAGCTGGGATGACATCCCCTCTTCGGGAAATCTCCACCACATCACCGATTGCGAGTTCCAGCATATTGATGTAATCCTGGTTGTGAAGAGTGATGTTACTGATGGTGGAACCAGCGACCTTAACAGGCTTTACCCGCGCAACAGGGGTAACCCGTCCTGTTCTCCCAACCTGCAGATCAATGGAGAGCAAGGTTGTCTGAGCCTGTGGAGATTCGAACTTGTAGGCCATCGCCCATCGTGGATGATGGGCTGTATAACCGAGTTGAATACGAACCTCAAGTTCATTTACCTTGGCCACCAGGCCATCTATCTCATACCCGAGTGAAGATCGTCTGTTGGTATGGTGCTGAATATAATTGGCGATATCTTCGTAGCTGCCACCAATCCCATCCAGGTTGGCCTCTTTTAGTTGAGCCTTTGCCCTCTCTGCAGATTTGGTAAAGTAACCGAAGTTTGGATTCACCCGAAACCCATAGTGAACCAGCTTGCTGAGAATGGAGAGGTGGTCCTTGATCTCAGTCTCCCCATCCCAGAATCCTTCATAAACAAATATCTGGAGAGGCACCTTAGCAACTTCACTGCTCTTGATCCTTCTAATGGTTCCAGCAGCAAGGTTTCTTGGGTTTGCATAGGGCACTTCCATCAGGGAATTGAGCGTTTCAAACTTGTCCTTCGGAAGGTAGACCTCACCCCTAACGGCCACCGTTACCGGTTCACTCAGATGCAATGGAACGGAAGCAATGGTCTTCACATTGGCCGTTACATCATTTCCGATGGTTCCATTGCCTCGAGTTACAGCCCGTACCAGATACCCTTCCTCGTAATAGAGCACAATGGAGATGCCATCAATCTTCTCCTCGATGACAATCCCAAGATCACGGGAAACCTTTGTTTCCGTTCGCTCAATCCAGGAGAGTAATTCACTATCTGCATATACCTTGTCAAGGCTCAGCACCGGGATGGTGTGTTGCACTTCGGGAAAGGTTGCATCCAGATCACTGCCAACCCTCTGGGTGGGGGAATCTGGAAAACGTAGGGAGGGATACCGGCTCTCCAAATCCTGTAACCGGTCGAAGAGACGGTCATACTCTGTGTCGCTTACCAAGGGCTGGTTATCAACATAATAAGCCCTCTGGTATCGAGAAAGCTGGTCTATCAGGGAACGAACCTCATCGAGGTGTGATGATTCATGGGTATTCATAGTCCCAATTGTACGGCTTGCACCCTTGCCTTGCAAGCGGAGTAGGTGGTTTCTCTCATTGCCCTCGAAGGCTGGACATGGTATCTTTCATACTCGAGAGAGGAACATCGCATGGCAGAAAAACGATCATCGACAGGCAAGGTGACCACCCTTCACGGCTACATCGTCACCTCATCGGTCGATGCCGGCCGAATAGAGGAAATCTCACTACCTACATTGGACAACAACTTTGTACTGGTCACCACCAGGGATATCCCGGGAACAAATCGTGTACGCGTCCTTGATGCCTCCACTCCCCTGCTCACCTCCTCGGTCATCTCCTATCATCACCAACCCATTCTTGCCCTCTTTGGATATGACACTGAGTCTGTCCAGCTTAAAAGCAAGGAGATCAATATCTCTTACCAGCTTCCCAGTGGTGAGGAGACTTCCCCACAAGTGGAAACAAAACCATTCTCCTTCCAATTCGGTAACATGGAGGAAGCAATCAAGGAAGAAGGGCTGGAGGTGCTTGAGCGTACCTATCGATATAGTGGGAGCAATTATGAGAGTAATACTCTCTCCCGTATCAGTGTAGTGCTTGAGGATGACATCCTGCATATCACCACGCCTACACAGTGGCCAAGCCATGTCAGGGAGACCGTCAGTGATGTTACAGGTATTCCCAAACGCCGCATTGTAATCCATCGAGAACCGTTCTTTGCCCCACATGATGAGATGCTCATCACACCGAGCACCATGTGTGCCATTGCTTCCATTGCCTGCCTGAAAGGCAACTGCCCGGTCGAGATCCTTATCAATGCAGAGAGCATACGCCCAGACCTTACCATCAAACGAAAGACCTGGTTCTTCAGCGACGGTCGAGCCCAAGCTGAATCAATCGAGGCAGTAGTCGACCAAGGAAGTGTTTCGCTGTTCAGTGATGAGATGGCCAATCAACTGATTGCCGGCTTGGTACCGCTGTATAGCCTGATGTCGCTAAGCATATCCATTACATTCAACACCTCTCGAAAAAGACCAGCCCACTTCTTTGGGGATCTGGGTTACAGTGATGCACTCTGCTCAACAGAATCCCACTATAGTGCCCTGGCAAAACTCAGTGGGTACAATCCCCTCACCTGGCGGTTGAAATTTGCTTCAGAGAGTACCTCGCACAGCCAGGTCATCCGTTCAGATAAATATGCAAAACTCAAGGAACTCATAACCACAGTAAGCGACTCCAGCGACTTCCAGAGGAAAAACGCCGCTTATGAGATGCAGGCCCAGATGCGTGTTAAACTCTCGACCTTCTTCAACTACAGCAGAGGGGTTGCGCTCGCATGTGGAGCAGGAATAAGCGGATTCAGCAGTGAATGCCGTTCCCTACCACAACAACCTGTACAGATCACCCTCAACCCAAACAACAAGGTCGAAGTGAATACCTCTTTCTATACCATCGGATCAAGCGCCGAGATCTGGAAGCAGATCATCAGTGAGGAACTGCAGGTTTCAAAAAGCGACATCACCTTTGTAGAGGAACAAAAAGAGATGCTCGACAGCGGGCCTTCTGTACTGACAGCAAATAGTGGAAGAATGCCTCAACAGATTCAGAAAGCTTGTAATCAGATCAAGGAGAAACGATTTGTCCAACCACTTCCCATCTGTGAAAGTGTGCTCTCCCCGAAACAACCAGGTATGAAAGGATCGATGTTTCTCAGCAATAGCTGGGTGGCAACTGCCTTGGAGTTGGAGATTGACTCAGTCACATTACAGCCTCTGGTAAGAAGAGTGTGGTGTGCTGTGTCCCTCTCCAGGGTGTTTGATGAACAGAGCCTAAGAAGCAAGATCCGCCACACAATCGTCACTACACTCAGGGAGGCAGGAGCACTCTTGAGCCATAGCGATACATTCAATATTGAGATCACCATAAAAGATGAAGGCCAGCAGATCTCTTCTTCAATCACCAGTGCTTTGAAAGGGGTAATCACCAGCGCGTTTATCTCAGCCCTTGAACAAGCCCTTGGTTATCCGGTCGGGAAAATCCCAGTAGACGGAGAGACATTGCTTGAGGCACTCAGAGGTAATGTATGAAGATAGAATGCACTATAGACGGGAAGGCACTCTCCCTCTCAGTCAACTCAAACAAGCCACTCTCACTCATTCTTATGGAGGATGTAGGGATAACCAGCATCAATAGCCACTGCAGGGGAAAGGCCTGCGGAAACTGCATTGTCCTTCTCAATGACGAGGCAACACTCTCCTGCGTCATTCCCGCATTCCGTCTCAGGGAGGCTACAGTCAAAACCTTTGACAGTTACCAGAAAACACGTCTCTACCGAGACATTGAGCGTGCCTACAAGGCCACAGGGAACACCCCGTGTCCCAATTGTTATGCATCCAAGACCTTGATCATTGAATCCATATTGCAAGAGATGACCAATAGTACGCGCAACCGTACATTTGGAAGGAACAACCTGCCCATTGCTGGAGGTCAAAATGATGAGGCTCCCTTGGACAAGGAAGCAATTATCCAAGAACTCAGTCTGAATACATGCCAGTGTATGGATATGGCTGAATTACTACAGATTGTTGAGATAGCCCTCACCTATAGGAGGCGTAAACGTGTACGAAGGCATTAGGTCTCCTGTCATCCATACCCCCAAGACATTGAGCGAATTTGCAACCATAGCCCATCGCTATCCCCAAGCTGTCATCTGGGGAGGTGGGACGTATCTGATGAGCCAAAAGGATTACTATCCTAGCGAGATCAAGGATGGCATCATCAACCTTGATGAGCTTGAGGAGCTCAAACGCATCACCAGAAATGATCGTTTCGTTGAAATCGGGGCAATGGTCACTGCAAGTCAGTTGTTGTATGCAGGAAAATTGGTCCTCCCTGAGATTCTCCAGAAAACCCTGCAAAGCCAGGCCTCCCAGATTGTAAGAAGGCAGACCACCATAGGGGGAAGCCTCTGTGTCCCTGATATTCGCTTTGGGTTGTCAACGACTCTGGCCATTCTCGATGCAAACGCCGAGGTAAAATACTACCAAGGGGGAAAGGCAACGACCCACTGGATCCCGATTGCCAAGCTCTACGACAAAGATGGGAAGCTGTTGCTCGGCCCACAGAAAGCCCTGTTGACAAGAATTCGCATTGGGCTCGAATATGGTGATTTCCAACGGTTCATTATCGTTGAAGACCCTATCCGGAATACTGACGAATGTGTTATAGTTGCGTTTCAAGCAACCCGTGCACAAAATACCATTTCCAAGGTGCAGTTTTGCACGACGTTCCCAAACAAGGCCTATCATATCAGCAAGGACCTTGTTTCGAAATTGTCGGGGCAGACCCTCCCGATTCATCCAGAACGGGTCAATACGCTCTCCTATGAGCTGGTATCTGAATTAAGAAAAATGCATGGAGCGATAAGCGAACTACAGCTTGAGCGTGCCAGGAGAATCTTCGAATCCTTCCTGCACGAACTCAACGCCCAGACGCTCTCCTCCTGATGCTTGGAGCATATGTACATGGCTGAGTCTGAAATAGTATCCACCGAGATGCAGAGTACCTTCATCCACCTGCACAACCATACCGATTTTTCCCTGCTCGATGGAGCAGCCCCGATCCCCCGCTATATGGAAAAAGCCAAAGAATTGGGGATGAAGAGCCTGGCCATCACTGACCATGGGAACATGTTCGGCGCACTGCGGTTCTATTACGCTGCAAAGGATCTGTCTCTTAGAAACATCTGATGCTGCCGAGGAATTAGAAGG
>NZ_JAEKNT010000420.1 GCF_016406725.1 Sphaerochaeta sp. S2
GGTTTGTTTCATCATCGATAGCAGTACTTCAAGGTCTGCACGATAATCAGAAATATCCTCTTGATAATCAAGCTCTTCCAAAATGGAAAACTCCAAAATGGAAGGCCCATGCTTGTCATAACTATCCTGTAATGATGGATAGTTTGCCAGAGCCCCAACAGAGAGACGGAAAAAGAGTGAGTTCTTGGTCGCTTGGATATTGCTGCTCACCCCTAGGTACTCCTGTGCTGTACTGCTATCGACCAATCGAAATACTCCCATTGGTGGTTTTTGCTCCTCATAGAGGGCTCTAAGATGTTTCTTGTCCATACTGAATCCTTTAGTAAATTACTAAATTAGTATACATAGTAAAAAGCCCTCTGTAAAGAGGGCCTAACCAAAAAGACTAAAGTTGTACGTATGTTTTTCCCATACCTCCATCTTCTGGTGTGGCGAATCGGAACCCCTGTATCGAGCGATGCTTCTCCAGATATGAGGAAATCCCCTTGGAGAGAATCCCATCCCCATAGCCATGGATGACAGAAAATGAAGAAACACCATGGACAAGACAGCTTTCAATCTGTTCTTCAAGGGAGGTTAGTGCTTCCTCTAGTGTGTAGCCACGTAAATCGAGGACAAGTTTAGGCCGTGGAGTACTGCTGTGGTACGAAACCAATACTGTCTTTTGTTGCTCTTTTGGTACTTGTAGTTGCTTTCCATCGAGCGTCATTCGCATCGATCCAATGGCGACAAGATACTTGTTTCTTCCCTGCTTTTTCAGGATTTTACCCAATCGTTTTGCATTTCCACAGAGCACTTCCATACCTTCACTGAACTCCTGCGGGTTTTGGACCTCCAGATCTGAAAGTTCCTCTTCGCTCTGTTCAAGCAGTGCTTGTTCATCCTGCACCCTGTCCGCAAGGCTTTGTACATACGCTTTTACCTGTTTACGTTTAGCCTTATCCAGTTCACCTTCTCGCATTGTCTTTACAAGATTTTCCAACTCTTTACGTTTTGCACTCATGAATCGGGCAAGCTCAGTTGTTTGTTCATCCTTGAGCTGTGCTTCTCTTTGACGTACACGAAGCTCCTTGAGCTGAAGTTGTTTCACTTCTTGCTGGAGCGAGTAATAGCGCTTTTGGGTTTTTTCTTCCTGCTTCTCAAGCTCTTTCCGTTTTTCCTCAAGATCCTTGATGATGGAAGCAATCTGGACAGCTTCACTGCCAAGGTACTGTTCAGCGCGAGATATGACTTCCTCAGGGAGTTTCATATAGCGTGCGGTATCGATCGCGTGACTCTCTCCCGGTAATCCTTGTATGACCCTGAATGTTGGCATATGGGAGTGTTCATTGAATTCCATAGAGGCATTGATCACTTCCTTCTTTGCATAGGCAAACTGCTTAAGCACTCCATGATGACTGGTTACCAATGTCAGTTTTGCCTTTTCCAAGCAGTATTCAAGTACTGATCGGGCAATTGCAGAGCCTTCTACTGGATCTGTGCCACTACCAAGTTCATCGAGAATGATCAAACTCCTCTCACTCATATTTCTGAGAATGTAACCAATCTGTTTCATATGACCACTGAACGTGGAGAGCTCTTCTTCGATCGACTGTTCGTCACCAATATCAGTAAACAGATTGTCAAACAAGGGAAGGCTGCTCCCCTCTTT
>NZ_JAEKNT010000421.1 GCF_016406725.1 Sphaerochaeta sp. S2
CAGTTGCTTGGGTCAATTTGTATGGAAACGCTTAAGGTAACAGCAGGTGTAGATACATATCCTCGCTTAGGCGATTTTGTATTTGCAGCTCCTCATGATTTTGTTTCACTGATTCCAGAATTAATGGATTTGGATTCTAACGAATCAATCATGCTTGACCTAGGAACTGTTGATGTTGCAGTGGAGAGTTCAGTTAAAATTAAGCCAGAGAAACTCTTCGGAAGACATCTGGCTATTCTTGGTTCAACAGGGGGAGGAAAAAGCTGGACAACAGCAAAAATATTAGAAGAGTGTATGGAATATAATTCAAAAATAATATTGATTGATGCTACTGGTGAGTATCGAGGGATTGTGGGAGATGAGATAGAACATTGGCATCTATCATCACCGGTAAAGACCGCCCTTGATTCGAAGGAATGTAAGCTTCCCCCTACATGCTTTCAGGAAAGTGATTTTATCGCCTTGTTTGAGCCCTCAGGAAAGGTCCAAGGTCCAATCTTAAGAGAGGCGATACGAAGTTTGCGTCTTTCTAATCTTTTCCCTGATACATTCCCCGATGGATATATTGAAAAGATAAATCAAAGCAAAGATACATACAATGAGGTTCTTGCTCGAGAAGATGTCCAATTAAAAATTGATAATCCTATGACCCCTTTCGATGTAGCAAAACTAACCTTACAGATAGAACAAGAATGTGTTTATCCAAATGGCTACAAGAATGACATCTCGAAATGGGGCGATATGAATGGAAACTTAACATATTGTTTGCCACTTCTCACGAGAATCAATGGAGTACTCGCTTCGCCAGCCTTTTCGTGCGTATTCACTCCTGAAGATAGACCTTCCTTAGTTGATATCATTTCCAAATTTTTTGCATCTCCAAAAAAACTTCTAAGGATTGATTTGAGTGGAATACCCTTTGAATATAAAGCGCGCGAGATTATTTCGAATGTGATAGGGAGGCATTTGTTAAATCAATCGCGAAGCAATACCTTTCAGGATAAACCGTTGCTTCTGTTTCTAGATGAAGCTCACAACTTCTTGGGCAAGAATATTGGTAGTGAGGATACCGTAGCAAAACTGGATTCTTTCGAACTCATTGCTAAAGAAGGGAGAAAGTTTGGATTAAATATTATCCTTGCTACTCAGAGGCCAAGAGACATTACTGAAGGGGTCCTTAGTCAGATAGGCACTTTGATTGTGCATCGCCTTACTAATGATCGAGATAGAGAAGTCGTAGAGAGGGCTTGTGGAGAGATAGATAAAGCAGCTTCATCTTTCTTGCCAAACCTAAAGCCAGGTGAAGCTGTAATAATTGGTAATGACTTCCCCATACCTCTGACAATGCAAATTCACGCGCCGAGGATCAAGCCAAAATCCTCTGGGCCAGATTTCCAGAATATTTGGAGGATTCCTGCTTATAGTCATAATGACTCCCTTGAATAGGGGATGCAAGTATCAAGAATATAATGTATGATATTAGTATAATTATTGTACGTAAGGTGATATTTCTGCGTCTATTGGCATGATATTGATTGAGAATTACCGTTCTTTATGCGACAATTGGTAATGAGGAATGAACAAGGGAGGGCGTCGATTGACTACAAATAATGCAATCATCAATAAGCTCTTTACCCAAAATGTATTCAAAGACTTACTAAACCAAAAAACTCCTCCCACGCTTACTCAAGTTGCTCATTGGTACATACCCTTTCCAGAAGCTTTGAGTAACGGTGAAATACTATCTCAAATGTATCAATTCATGTCTCAATCCTACAGAAATGAATATTTCTATCAGAATACACTGCTTATGAAATTGCTTTTGGGGAAGCGTAGTGTACGCACTACGACAGCTTTGACACAGATACCCATAGGAAATTCAATTGCAGACTTTGTCCTGATTAACGGCAAAGCTGTTGTGTATGAGATTAAAACAGAATTGGACACATTCAATCGACTGAGAGGACAGCTAGAAGACTATTACAAAGCTTTTGACCATGTGTGCGTGGTGACATCGGAATCTTCCTTCTCTAAGCTTGATTCTGAACTATCTGATACTCCTGTAGGTATATACGTTTTGAACAAGCAGAATCGGTTGAGTAATAAAATCAAGAAAGACCCAATAAGAGATGCATCAAACATTAATCATCATTCTCTATTTTCTTTGTTACGAAAGAAGGAGTACGAGAACATACTTCTTGCGTACTACAGAGAACTCCCTTCAGC
>NZ_JAEKNT010000422.1 GCF_016406725.1 Sphaerochaeta sp. S2
CTTAAGACCTGTAAGCGATGCGCCAATAGCTCAGTTGGATAGAGCAACTGCCTTCTAAGCAGTAGGTCAGAGGTTCGGACCTCTTTGGCGTAAAACAAAACAATCCACTACAGAGAAATAAGATACTGGCAAATATGCTGGTATCTTTTCTTATTCTATCTTACTCACCTACCTCTGACATACATCTGGATCTACATCAAGACATACCAAGGAGAGCCATACCTTCCTTTACACTCGGTGATTTTGGTAAGCAAGCTCACTTAAAAATATACGAAGCAATAGAAGATGAAGAGTTCAGAGACTTTCATAACAGAGCCTTGGTCATTGAACCAAGGTTTTGTCTGTATTAGGAGGAAGCCAAAGAGTCCTGAATATGCCTAAGGGGTGAAACATGGGACAATAGAGAATCTAGATGCTAGATATCTTATTTCTAACGATATTCGCAAGATTCATGGTGAGTAGCGTTACATTTTTGCGTTACTTTGCGTTGGACGCAATTTATGTGAATTATCATTGACATATATCAATTGTTGTTCTACATTATAAATACGTCTGGAAGGAGTCGCCAAGCGTCTCCACGAGCGATGTTATCATCGCATCGCCAGTCGTTTTTTTATTAGGATGGTTAATAATGCGCCTCTGCTATATTGATGAGTCTGGAACGCCTCAAATTCCAGGAAACACCTCTCATTATATTCTTGCAGGATTGTCTATACCCATCAATAAGTGGAAGAGTTATGATAATCAGATTGAAAAAATCAAATCAAGATATGATTTAATTGGATACGAAATTCATACTGCTTGGTTGCTTCGTCCATACCTTGAACAAACCAAGATACCAAATTTTGAGTCAATGGATTTTCAAACACGACGATTTGAAGTTACAAGAGCCAGAACTATAGAGTTGCAAAGACTTTCTAAAAGTAAATCAAAACAATTCAAACAAACAAAGAAGAACTTCAAAAAGACTGAAGCATATATTCATCTTTCTTATTCTGAACGAAAGAATTTCATTATTGATGTAGCCAATACATTGGCGAGCTGGAACGATGTCAGACTATTCGCAGAATGTATAAATAAATTGAATTTCAATCCTATTCTTGCGAGACTTTCGGTCGATGAGCAAGCTTTTGAACAAGTAGTCTCTCGATTTGAAAAATATCTTCAAATATTTTCAAAAAACCCTCGTTGCAAAACAAAACATTTTGGCCTATTGATTCATGACAACAATGAAACCGAAGCAAAAAAATTAACAGACCTGATGAAGAAATTCCATCATAATGGCACTTTTTGGACTGATTTAAGGAATACCATTGAAACTCCATTATTTGTAGATTCAGAGCTTACCAGCATGGTACAACTTGCTGATCTATGTGCGTTTTGCCTTAGAAGATACCTTGAAAACCAGGAAGAAGATCTTTTCAATATTATTTATAAACGTGGAGATAGAGATAAAAAGCAGAGATGTGTTGGTGTACGACATTACAATGGCAATGGACCATGTTCTTGTATCATTTGCAACAATCATAAAGAATCAGATTAATCTTTGCTTTTCATTACACCAATCATTCACATACTCCTTAACGCTCCCTTCTAATGATGCATAAACACTAATAG
>NZ_JAEKNT010000423.1 GCF_016406725.1 Sphaerochaeta sp. S2
GTGCTATTACGTTCATTACATCGTTCTCCGTCAAATCTGTCCCCCTGAGCTCCCCGACTATTTCACGGTCTTTCATGACTATCAATCGGGAACAGGTTCGAAGCATCTCCTCAATTTCTGAAGAGATGAACGTAAGGCTCATCCCTTTGGATGCGAGATTGAGGACCAGTTTCTGGATCTCAACCTTGGTTCCAACATCAATACCACGGGTCGGTTCATCCAGGATCAGGTACTCTGGGTTGGTGAGCAACCAGCGGGCCAGTATAACTTTCTGTTGATTACCTCCAGAAAGGGATTTGATCGGTGTATTTGAGGTTGGAGTCTTGATATTTAACTTCTTGATATACTCGTCGGCGAATAGCTCCGCCTGTTTTCTCGAAAATGGTTTGAAGAAGCCTTTCAAGACCTGCAGGGTAAGGATGATATTGTCTCGTACCGATAGGTCTTCGACAATGCCATCGCCTTTGCGATCTTCTGGCAAATAGCCTATTCCATGTTTTATCGCGTGCAAGGGTGTTTTAATCTTCACCCGCTTACCTTTCATCTTTACTTCACCACCAGTTACCTTGTCTGCGGCGAATATGGCACGGACACTTTCACTACGTCCGGAGCCGAGCAGACCTGCAAACCCGTTCACCTCGCCTTTTTGTATGGCAAAGTTGAAGGGTTTTACCCCTGCGGAACTTGAAAGTTCTTTTCCTTCAAAGACAGGGATGGAAGTATCAGATACGACCGGTTCATGTTTCTTTAGTTTGGTAACATCCTCGAGCACATTTCCCAGCATCTTTGAGATGAGCTCGATTTGGGGAAGCGAGGTTGTTTCATATTCACCGACCAGCTTCCCGTTGCGAAGTACCGTGATCATGTCACTGACTTCGTACACCTGCTCGAGAAAGTGTGTGATAAAGATGATTCCCACTCCCCGCTCTTTCAGCTCACGCATGAGTGCAAAGAGTTTATGTACCTCGTCTTCATCAAGGGAGGAAGTTGGCTCGTCCAGTATGAGAATCTTACAGTCCATATCCACTGCTCGGGCAATGGCAATCATTTGCTGTACGGCAATCGAACAGCTAGCAAGTTCCTGGACTGGGCTTGCCGGAATACCGAGGGAATCGAGCAACTGGGCTGCCTTTTCATTCATCTGCTTCCAATTAACGAATGGGCTGTGACTACGGCCGATAAACATATTTTCAGCAACAGTCAAATTGGGACAAAGCATTATTTCCTGATAGACGGTACCTATTCCCTTGTTTTGTGCTTCCTGCGGAGCTTTAAAGTGAATAGGTTCTCCCTGTAAGGTAATCAAGCCGGCGTCTTTTTCGTAGACTCCGGTAATGACTTTAATGAGTGTAGATTTACCCGCCCCGTTTTCGCC
>NZ_JAEKNT010000424.1 GCF_016406725.1 Sphaerochaeta sp. S2
CACTGCAGTTGACCAGGTTTCATTCGAAGTAGAGGATGGAAAGTTCTTTTCTATTTTAGGACCTTCGGGTTGTGGAAAGACGACACTCCTACGTATGATCGCTGGATTCTATAAGCCTGACGGGGGAACCATCCTCTTCAACGGAAAAAACATGGATGGGGTTGCCCCCAATAAGCGGCCAGTGAACCTGGTCTTTCAGAGTCTCGCACTTTTCCCCATGATGAATGTGCATGAAAACATTGCTTTCGGACTGCGGCGAAGAGGGGAGAAAGGACCCAATGTAGACAAGAAGGTCCGGGAATTACTGGAGCGGGTTGGTCTGCCGGAATCGGGGAAAAAACAGATCAGCCAACTCTCTGGTGGACAGAAACAACGCATTGCAATCGCACGATGCCTGATCATGGAACCAACAGTGCTCTTGCTTGATGAACCCTTGGGTGCACTCGATGCCAAGTTACGTGAACATATGAAAGTGGAACTTAAGACACTGCAATCCCAGGTTGGAACAACATTTGTCTACATTACCCATGACCAGAGTGAAGCCATGGTCATGAGTGATATGGTTGCAGTCATGAACAACGGTCATTTCGAACAGATTGGGACGCCACAGCAGCTCTACCATGAACCAAAGTCCTCGTTCGTTGCCCAGTTTGTGGGAAACAACAACAAACTACGGGTAAAGCTTCACAGTGATCAAAGCGGCAACACCATAGCCAGATATGCTGATAAGTATGACTTCCGTCTGGCCCAGAGATTTGAGAGCGCAAATGAAAATGACGAGTATGATCTCTTCATACGCCCAGAGGCTGTGATCATCAATCCAGGGGAAGGGAGGGAAAATTTCCAAAACCTTCCCGTGGAAGTTACCTCAATCCTCTTTGATGGAGGAAACAGTCGTCTTTTGGTCAAGCCTTTGGGAACTGAGGAAGAATTGGTGATTGCACTTCCCCAGACAAGGGAATACGACCATATCCGCTCAAAGGATCGCATACAGGTTGGTTGGGACCTGAATAAGACTGTCTGCTTCAAGCGCAGTGATTGGAAGTTATATGATGAAGAATAGACAACATATCAAATGGGGTTTTCTCTTCTTTTTCCTGCCCGTCGTGCTCTGGCTCTTTCTCTTGATCGTGCTCCCCCACCTTGAGCTTCTGAGACTCTCTTTTTCCAAGGCAAATACCGGGAAATTCACCTTGGACAACTATCTGGCGTTCTTCAAGGAACCCATCTACTGGCTCACCTTTGTTCGTACCGCAGGATATTCGATTATTGTTACCTTCCTGGTAATGGTCATTTCCCTGCCGGTCTCATTCTATATCTCGAAGATAGCAAAGGGGAGAATGACCGGGGCACTGATGATCCTCATTTTGGTTCCCTTCTGGGTCAGTGAACTTATCCGCGTCTATGGCTGGATGATCCTCCTCAGGGAGAGTGGAATCCTCAACCATTTCCTTGTCTCAATAGGTCTGTTCAAAGAGCCTGTTGAGATGCTCTACAATGACATTACCATGATCATGGGCTTGGTATATACCAGCATGCTCTTCATGGTGGTCCCTGTTTTGGGTGTTATGGATGACTTGGATAATTCACTTATCGAGGCAGCCTATGACCTGGGAGCATCGAAGATATCCATCTGGAGGACCATCATTATTCCTCACTGTGCCTCAGGGCTCGTCAATGGAGGGATCATCGTATTCATGCTGGTATTGGGAAGTTACCTTACCCCTAACCTGATGGGAGGCAAGAACTCCCTCTGGTTTACCGAGCAGATTTACAACCAGATAATCCTCTATTTCAACTGGAACCAGGGAGCGGCCTTTGGGTTCCTGCTCTTGGCCCTCTCTTCCCTGATAATATGGGTTCTTCTCAAACTCACCAAACAAAACCTGAAGGAGGTGGTAAAATGATCAGAAGCTTACCTTCCTCAAAGAAATATCGTGGAGGATTCACCATCTTTATCATCCTCTATTTTATTTTCCTCTTTGCACCACTGTTAGTAACAATGATCCTCGCATTCAATGACTCCATGTACCCTTCCCTTCCCTGGCAGGGATTCACCCTTGACTGGTTCTTTGGCAATGGACCGGATAAATATGGCATCTTTCACGACCAAACCAACCTGAGAAGCCTATTCACCTCATTCAAGGTAGCAATAGCAGTCATGATCGTTTCAACATTCCTCGGAACTTGTGCGGCATTTCTCTTTGAACAGGAGAACTTCCGTTTCAAGAACGCACTCTACTTTCTCATGATAGCCCCCTTGGTCATTCCTGGAGTCATCCTCGGTATCTCCATCCTGATGTTCTCCAACACCATAGGTCTGTTCATCGAGAACCACCTGGGCATCTACGTTTCTTTCCTTGGCCCACGAGAAGACTTTTTCGAAAAGGAGTTTGCTGACTGCAATATCGTCAATTACGTCATAGCGAGTGAATCGGATATACTTTTTCTGTTGGGCCT
>NZ_JAEKNT010000425.1 GCF_016406725.1 Sphaerochaeta sp. S2
CATACTTCCAGTATGTGTTGCCGGCAATCATTTTAGGAATCTTCATGAAAGGATATTGGGATATTTTTATTGCATAGGGGCACTGTTGACACATTTTAACCTAGTGCATATAATTTTCTTGCTTTTAAGCAAATATTTGGAGGTTTTGTGGCCAAAGAAGAAGCAATCGAAGTGGAAGGCATCGTACGCGAAGCTCTTCCCAACACCATGTTCCGTGTGGAACTGCAGAATGAACATGTCATTCTTGCCCATCTTTCGGGCAAGATGCGCAAACACTACATCAGAATCGTACCTGGTGATACCGTGCGTGTAGCACTTTCTCCCTATGATTTGACCAAAGGTCGTATCATTTACCGCGAGCGCTAACACCACATCTTGAGGAAAAGCCGGATTCCCTTGAGAACCCGGCTTTTTCGTGTGTCCAAGTGCAAGGAATCATCGTTTCATGATGATCCAAATAGCACCACTTCCCCCATACCGGGCTTTTGGGGTGTATGCTTCACGTACCACCTTGCTGATCCGTATCTGGGAGAGTGCAGCTTCTTTCAACAGGGAATATCCCTTGTCATTATGCAATCCCTTTCCCGTGATGATTGCCACCTTGAGAAGTCGTTGCTCCTTCGCTGAGCGTAGAAATTCAGCAGTTGCCTGCTCAGCTTCCAACACCTTCATTCCATGAAGGTCCAACGTTGACTGAGGCTCCATGGCACGGAGGGCAGAGATGGTATGGGGATCTGCCTTTGCTTCACGCTTTTCCTTCTGCGCCCGCTTGATGGCTGCCTCCTCATCACTCAATGTTGTCCATTGTTTGTAGGTATCTGCAAATGACCAGCTCACCGAGCTATCACGTTCCTGGTCAAGCTCTTCCTTCTCATCAAGGGCATCCTGCATGTCATGGGTAGGTTGCAAGGGAAGGTCCTCACGTTCTCTCTTTCTCTGATCAGAGACTGGCTTTCCTCGTTTCTTCTTGGGCCTTTCACTCCCCTCAAATTCCTCAAGGAGTGATGCAAAATCTTTTTTAGGCACATAGGCCTCACTTTTTTTGATGGAAACCGGTTCTTCCTTCTTGTTCTTGGCAGCTTGCTTCTCGCCTTCCCATTCAGCAAGAATCTCACCAAAGGATTTCTCCACCGCTACCTTGCTGTGGCTTTTCATCCGCTTGGTCACACCGCCCAGCTCACCTGTCTGTTCCCAAGTGGCAAGGATATCACCGAAGTTTGCCTTTGGATCATATCCAAGCACCAGGGGCTCTTTGCGTTGACTGGTGGGTTGTTTCTTTGGCGCAGGTTGCTTCTGTTTCACAGGCTGTTTCTTTACTTCCTTGATATGCTCAAACGGCTTATAGGCATCAGAATCAACTACAAGACGGCTGTTTCCAGCCGTCTCGCTTGTATCAGAAGTTTTCTTTTTTTTCTTCTTTGGCACTCAGACCTCCCTCACATCCAGCAACTGCGATACATAGGGCTTTACAAGCTCCACCACCTTGCTGATGGATGCTCCTTGCACCTTGATGGTACAGATGGCATTGGTGGGATCGGTTCCCATGAAGGTACCAAAGGTTATGATATCAATTCCTGCCTCGCTCAGCACCTGACTGATCTTTGCGATGGTTCCAGGCTTGTCTTCTACCACAAAGGTAAGACGTACCCCGAAGTGGCGTGCACCAAAGAGCTCAAGCAGAATCTTGAACATATCACTCTTCGTCACAATTCCGATCAACAGCTGTCCTTCAAGTACAGGAAGGCTGCTCAGATCCTGGTCTACCATCATGCGTGCGGCTTCCTCAACCGTGGTATCCTTGGTGATGGAAACCACGTTCTTGCTCATGAGCTTCTTGACCGTAAGCTTGCTCAACAGGTAAGCCATCTCATGGATAGAGAGACTTGTCGCAGGAGAAGGCGTGGCATACAAGATATCTTTTTCAGTTATGATACCAACCAGCCTCTTCTCCTTATCGAGCACAGGAAGTCGGTGAACCTTCTCCTGTTTCATCAAGGTAGATGCCTCCGCGATGGACATATCGGGAGTAGCTGTAACAGGATTGCGCGTCATTCTTCGTTCGATAATCATATGGATCTCCTACCATCTAAGCACACTATAATTCATGCCATCGTGAATTTCCAGTAATTATTCGCCCAGATAGGCTGCCCGTACCTTCTCATTCTCCAAAAGTGCGGAGGATGCATCACTGAGTACAATCCTACCATTCTCCATGACATACCCTTCAGAGGATGCCTTCAGTGCCATGCGGGCGTTCTGTTCCACCAGAAAGACCGTTACCTTGTCCTGCTGGTTGATCAAGGCAATCTTCTCGAAGATGTCTGCAATTACCAATGGGGCAAGACCGAGTCCGGGTTCGTCAAGAAGGATCAGGCGCGGCCCACTCATCAGAGCCCTGGCAATGGCCATCATCTGCTGTTCTCCTCCACTAAGGGATCGGGTCTTCTGTCTTCTTCTTGCTCCGAGAATGGGAAAGAAGTCATACATGGACTCCTTGCGTTCGGCGATCAAGGCATCATCTCGTACAAGGAAGGCCCCCATATCAAGGTTCTCTTCCACGGTCATATCGGCAAATACACGTCTGCCTTCGGGAACCAAGCTGATTCCCTTTGCTGCAATCAAGTCAGTGGTGAGTATCTTCGAGCGCTTGCCTTGCTTGGCTCCAGCATTCCTTGCCCTACAGATCTCCTCTCCGTCAAAGGTGATGGAGCCGGAATCCAAAGGTTCCTGCCCTACGATGGACTTAAGCAAGGTACTCTTACCACTTCCATTCGCTCCAATGAGGCAGACGATATCACCCTCATTGACATGCATACTTACCTGTTTCAGTGCCTTGATGTTCCCATAGGAAACAGAAATGTCATCTATCGTAAGCAGCTCTTTCATTCTTCATCCTTACCGAGATAGGCCTCGATGACACTCGGGTTTTTCTTGATCTCATGGGGAGTCCCCTGGGCAAGTTTCTGCCCATAGTTGAGGACAGTGATGGTATCACAGATGTTCATCACCAGTTTCATGTCATGCTCGATCAGAACAACCGTAATTCCCAAGTCCCTGATCTTTCTGATGGTGGACATCAGATGGTCGGTCTCCTGGGGGTTCATGCCAGCTGCTGGTTCATCCAAGAAAAGCAGCTTTGGGTCGGTAGCAAGCGCACGAGCAATCTCAAGCTCACGTTGCTTTCCATAGGGGAGATTCTTGGCAAGCTCATTCTTGGAAGCGCCCATATCGAAGAAATCGAGCCAGTCCAATGCTTTCTCATAAATCTCTTCTTCCTCTTCCCTTAACTTTACATAGCTCTTCACCGCGTTGAGAAAACGTCCCTTGGTCTCACTTTTCCCGGTTTTGAAGTGCCTGCCGATCATGACATTCTCAACAACGGTGAGTTCCTTGAAGAGGCGGATATTCTGGAAGGTACGTGCAATACCCATCCTACAGATCTTATGAGCCGGATACCCGGTGATCTCCTTATTGTTGAACCAAACCTTTCCTGAGGAAGGGATATCAAGACCGGTCATATTGTTGAACAGGGTGGTCTTGCCAGCCCCATTGGGTCCGATGAGACCGGTGATCAAACCACTTTCCACCTCAAAATCAACTTTATTGACGGCAACAACGCCTCCGTAAGCTCTGGTAAGAGCCTCTGTTTCCAACAGAATCATTGTTCACCTCCTGTGGTGGAT
>NZ_JAEKNT010000426.1 GCF_016406725.1 Sphaerochaeta sp. S2
CCTCCTTTGCGTAATGCATCGATGGCTTTTTTCTCTGCCTGCTTCGAGGGGCCCTCCCTATCAATAATACGTTCATATGCTTCGATGATGCAGAGGATTCTCGAGATGAATGGAATCTGGTCACCCTTGAGACCTCGAGGATACCCACTTCCATCCCAATGTTCATGATGCCCATATACATATTCAGCAAGATCGAGTGTATCATCAAAAAGACTCAGGATTCGATATCCTATGGCAGGGTGTTGCTGTTTCTCTTCTATCTCACTTTCGGATAAATTCTTTTCTGATAGAATCTTGTTGTCCAATGTTACTTTCCCTATATCATGCAGATATGCTGAACGTTTCAACACATTGGTTTCAGCCTCGGAAAGTCCTAGAACAGAAGCAAATCTCCCGGCAAGTTCCCTGACATTCTGAGCGTGTTCCTTCTCCCGTGAACTTCTATTGTAGAGAGCCTCCTGCAGTGTTTTGAGAATTTCCCTGCTTCTGGTGGTCTTGTTTTTTGTCTTGTCCTGATACATGCGGTTCTCGGAATTCATCATGATTTCTGTGAAGGATTGATTTGCATATTCCTTGGTATCGCTGCCCAAGGAGAGGCTGCAACGCATCGAAGCAACGTGCATTGCAGAAGATTGCGATGTAATTTGCTCCATAATGGTCTGCGTTTCATCTCTCGAGGTACGAGGAAGAACCATGATAAACTCATCTCCTCCCAGTCGGGCGGAAAATCCTGCTTGTGGACAGGCTTTCTTGAAACTGTCTGCCGATTTCTTGATCAATGCATCACCAGCCCAATGACCAAAGATGTCGTTGGTCATTTTCAAGCCATTGATGTCAGCAAAAATAAGGGAGAGGGGTAGATTTTCAAGTGTATCAAAAAGAGGGTAGTGCTCTTCAAAATAGTTTCTGTTGTACAAACCGGTCAATGAGTCATGGTATCGAAGATACTCGACCTGTCGTTCCTTCTCCCTTCTTTCTGTGATATCGGAAAAGGTGATAACTCCACCAACTACCTTGTCCTCTCTCATCTGTGGGGAAACTTGGTAGGAAACGGGGAAGGCGGTACCGTCCTTTCTCCAGAACACTTCATTATCTGCAATAAAGCATGTACTCTCTTGAAAAGATTTGAAGATTCGACAGGATTCTATGGGGAATGGCTGACCGTTCTCCATGGTATGATGAATCTGTTCATGCATATTCTTCCCTAAAAGCTCTTCATACCGGTCATAGCCGAGCATATCCAGTGCGCTCTTGTTGCAAAATGTACATTTGTCTTCGGTATCGATGCCATAGATCCCTTCTGCTGAAGAGTTCAGGATCAGGGTAAGTTGGTCACGGCTCTCTTGGAGTTCCTGGGTACGCATATGCACTTCTTGTTCAAGATTGTTGAATAGTTGCTGCAAGGTATCGGCTACATCATTCAAGCTGGTGGCTATTTGTCCAATCTCATCATTACGCCTAATGGGTACTCGTTTTGACAGGTCACCCAAGGCGAGAGCCTTGGTGACATTCAGGAGCTCCTCAACTGGTTTTAACATATGTGCAGTAAGAAAATGATAGATTACCACAATTATGATAATGGCGAACATAATGAGGAGGGTAGTGGTAATGATGCTTTCATTCACTTGATCCAGAAGGAATCCACCAGGAACAACGGAAATGACAATCCAATCTATACCTTCAGCCTTGTATCCTCGCATGGATGCATACATGTGCTGGGTGCGTCTCATGTAGGACAATTGCACTTGCTCAGAATCTTTGAACTCTTCCCATGCCTTCCTGATAGATTCATCTCCTATTTGGTCAATGCTTTTTCGATGAAACGAACCATCAACCTGCACCGTGAAATTGGACGAACCCAGGGAGTTGGCGATTAGGAGTCCACTTTCTCTCTCTACAATGATTGCATATCCATTGAATGGTTTTACTGCCATCTCCAAGAATTCCCCGATTCCAGAGAGGAGCAAATGGGTTCCCATGACGCCTTGTACCTTGTTGTTGCTATCGTAGACGGGAATTGCTGCCGATACTGTCAGGTCTTCCATTACGAAGTGCTTGTATGGTGGAGAGAACGCGATACCTCCAGCCTCAATGGCTGCTTGATACCAAGGACGTATACGAGGATCGAACTGCCCCTTCTTTTCTGCAAGTTCCTTTGCCCTCAGATCTGGGCCCACTGTGTAGTACCAAGAGTTCCCTCCAGTGGAGGCGTCATTTCTCATTATCTCAATGAGACCATCCTTATTTCTACGAGCACCATAGTAGTACCCATCTTCTGTTCCATAGCTGAAGCTGTAGATCTTGTCATCAAAGGCCTGCAAGGCACCGACAAAGTACTGTTCTCGTTTCCCGATATCTTGGATATCGAGGATTCCGTCACGAATAAGTTTATGGTTGGTCTCATTGAGAGAAGCCGCTTCATCCATGAAGGAGGTGACTTGTTGGTGGATCTGCTTGTCGATGTTGTCTGCGATTCGAGCCATCGTGGCTTCGGCGGAGCTATGCCAACGGGAGAAGATGATATAGGCGATGCTTGTAGCAGCAACAATCATGATGAGGACAAACACAGTGATTATGAGATTTCTTATCGGCATGGTGTGCTTGTGCATTGCAATATCCTTTTCCTGTGACTCGTGAAAGTCCTTGTTCATATCCCTTTGTTCTACTCCCTCTGTTGTTGGGAGCAAAAACTTGATCATGGTTGCTCAAGTGTAAAGTACCCGTGTCACAATACAGAGATACAAGAATAATTTCATTTCCAAATCCAAAGGCAAGCAGGCATGAGTGATTTTGTAAAGAAGGTGACTTGAAGCTCTCTGTACCAGTATCATCTATATGAATAAATTTTCAAGACATTCCAGACTCGTTATACACCAATTCCATTAATTCCTACCATAGGGTCTCCCCCACGGGACAAAAGGGCACCGTATTGCTATGGGGTTGTTTTGGTATACACATTCTTGTGGACACGAGCTCGATTTAAAGACACTTTTACAGTGGCTGCGACCATTACTGGTGTCCAAATTCATTCAGCTTACCATCAGTAGTGAGCATGCTGGTGCAACATTAGTGTTTTACTTGCAAACCAAGAATCTCTTTCATCGGTTCAAAATCCCCGTCATTGTGAAGCAGCTCAAATCCATGTTCAATGCAAAACGTTGCTATAAGAACATCGATGGTCTTACGAACGGTAATACCTTTCTTTCTTAGCAACCGGAAGTTCTCTGCCGCCTTGATGGCCATCTCCTTTCCGGCAAAGTCATAATACTCAAGTGAGTCCATAAGCATCCTGGCAGTTTTGAACTGTTTGTTGTCCCGAAATCCTTGGAGAAACTCCACCATTATCACATCACCTGTAACAACTCGACTCTCCTGTAATTCTTTGTCCAGGATATCAGTTTGGGCTGTATGCACTCCATTCACATAGTCAATCCAGACAGAGGTATCTACGACGATCATACGTCGGTCCTCATTGCATCAAGGTCTCCTTCCCAAGATAACTTACCCCTGAGTTCCCGGATCTTTTCTTGCTTCTTCATGATAATGAGGAGTTTCAATGCTTGTTCCACGGCTTCTTTCTTCGTTTTGCAGCCTGAAATCATCAAAGCCTCGCTCATCAGCCGATCATCAATGACGATATTCGTCCGCATCGCAGCCTCCTGGGTAATATGTGTATAAATATTAGATATCATACACATCATCCCCAAAAGCGTCAATCTTATTGCTTTGTTTGGATAAGAACTGTTGTTTCATAATCATCGCCTTATACTCTAATAATGTTTCTATCGGTTGGTCTGTACCTATGAGCATTTCATAAGAAAACCAGGTGCAAGCCAAAAACCAGTAGAGAAAATTTGGTTTTGTGGCAACCGAAAGGAGCTTGCACCTGGTAATTTTCATTTCTTCTTTAGAACAGATTACCCTCCAGCATCGATAAATACCCCTCTTCGCTGAAGATTAAATGGTCCAGTACCTTAATACCCAGGATATCC
>NZ_JAEKNT010000427.1 GCF_016406725.1 Sphaerochaeta sp. S2
ACCAAAAACCTTGCCTAGTTGTTCGAGTATAGAAAAGAAATCAATATCCTGGACCTTCTGGGCTTCCCGACTCTTGCCCTCCTTCCTCCTAAGTGTTGGAGCATAGAGAACATAATGATACTGGGGTTCCAAGCCAAGACGACTCTGAGTTTCAGCTATTGTTGCATCTTGAAGATCAACAAGTATGTCATTTCTTGGACAGCCCGTTTTGAGAACTTCTCCTCTATAGCGAAACGCAGTACGGAAAAAAGATTCGCCAAAATCAGATCCTGCAATAGCAAGGTCACAGGAAAACTGCTCCTGAAGCAATGGCTTTCCTGCCCTATCGGAAAAATCATAGAGAATTTTCTTGAATCCCCTGTCCCCATGCCATGTTTGAATGAAGAACTGATCACTCCCCTTCCAAGCCCACCCAGGCAATGTGTCATTGAATACCCAGACACTTGCTCTGGCCATGGCTACAAGTGCACCAAAACTCCATCCCTTCCGTACGATACAAGAAGGATCAAGAACACCCGATTTTGCTTTTGGGTCTTTCATAACCCAACACTGTTCGATAGTTGGGTATAAGCTACGCAAGGCTACTGAAATTGCCTTAGGATTATCAGAGTAGGTTGAACCAGAAAAACTCATGAAAAGGACCCTGTTTTCTTTCCTAGGGAGTATGGCATGGAGCAAGAACAGTATCCACCGCTTTACAAGCAAATTCATTCTATCCCGCATATCACTATCTCCTTTTCCGTAGGATTGCAAGGGTACCACCAATTGAACCCTTGTTTGCCCAGAGAGCGATACTACAGAATACAATCAATACGCCTATCTTGTACAAACAGGCTCCTATTGATACCGACGCATTACCCTGAACATAGCTGGGATATAGCCCGACCACCATACATAGCAGCAAAAACAAAAAATGTAGTCCAAACCGTACCAAGCTATATCCTATCTTTGAAAATTTGTTTGCCAAATACACTACAATACCAACTCTCAACAACATCGCAATCGCATCGGCTGCTACTGAACCAAACATCCCCCAAGCCTTGATAAAAAAGTAAGACAAGAACACATTCAAAAGACTGCTGCTTACCGTTGCAATGAAAATATATTTTGCGGCTTTCTTGTAATAAAAAAGAATATTGATGTAGAAATAGTACGGCGTCTTGATGGCAAACACGGCAACAATGAGAGGAACCAGCATCCAAGAACTTTGGTATGCATCAGTTGCCATAAGAGCAATCAACTCTTGGCTGAAGAGAGCCAAACCCAAGAAAACAATACCATAGAGCCATACCAAGGAATTTGAAAGGGATACAATTTGTTTTGTATCCAGCGCTTCTCTCTTGCTCAACTGCTCAAAGAACCATGGCTGAAAAGCCATATTCACAGAATTCTGCACCATATCTGCCAGGGATCCAAATTTACTGGCAAGCCCAAACAATCCAACAGAAACCAATGAGGTGTTTGCATTGATGAAGACCCTTGATACAAACTGAGCAATATGGGTGGATAGGTTATGAGGGATAATGGGAATTGAATAGTGGAGAGCCTCCCTCAGTAGTTGTTTATTGATGCAGAAGCAAAAGAGATGGTGTTTTCCAAGATCAAACAGCATCCAGACAATGGCTACTGTATTGGAGATCACCAAGGAGAGCAAGACTCCATTTGCACCAAATTTCAAAATGGCTACGAACAAGATATTCAAGGCAACCTGCAGAAAGAAATATGACAAGCTGGTAATTGCTGATTTCTTTGCAAGCTGCATTCCTTTCTATCCAACCGTTCTGTTAGGGTTGATTGCC
>NZ_JAEKNT010000428.1 GCF_016406725.1 Sphaerochaeta sp. S2
CCGCGATACCGTGCAGAGCAGCGAACGCCTCTGAGCGTTGTTCATTAGGATCAGCGATCCCTACAACGTCTGCCCCAGCTAGGGAAAAACCCTTTGCATGATACGCAGCCATACCTCCAGCACCAATTATACCGATTTGCATAGCTTCTCCTTATTTGCCTTTCTTGTTGCTCTGTGCCAATACCGCCACGATGATGATGACACCCGTTACCAATCCATTGAGGAACGGAGGAACATTGGCCATGATCAACACGGTATTGATGATTCTCAACATCAGTACACCAAGGAATGTCCCGATGATTTTCCCTTTTCCACCGTCCATGCTGGTACCACCTATTGCAACGGCAGCAATCGCATCCATCTCATAACCCATTCCCGCACTTGCTGCTTGAATTGAGGTCAATCTGCTAGCAAGTAGAAAGGCAGCCAAGCCATAGAGCGTTCCTGCGTAGGTGAATATCAAGGTCTTTACACGATTCACATTGATACCACTCAGACGAGCAGCCTGTTGATTTGATCCTACCGCGTAGATATAGGTACCAAACTTAGTCTTGGACATGATAAAACCGGTGAGCAACGTTATACCGATCAGGAAAAGCATCAAATGAGGAATACCAAGAAATCTTCCTGCTGCGATATTCCTGAATGAAGCATACATCGAATTGTCGACAGTAAACGGACCTCCTTGGCCCATCTGATTGATCACAGACCTCCATGCACTCATCGTAGCCAGGGTAACAATGAAAGGGGCAATTTTGCCCTTCGTAACCAACAATCCATTGATGAGACCAACAATGACCCCAGCACCGAGACAGAACAAAAGAGTCAGGGTGATCGATTTGGTTGAGTTGAGCACCAATACACCAAAACCGCTGATCAATGCAACCGAGGATCCTACTGACAGGTCAATCATACCTGCCGAGATGATCAAGCTCATTCCCATTGCACATATACCTACAATGGAACCCTGTACAAACTGATTGGTGATGTTGTTCCATGTCAGGAAAGAAGGACTCACCATAATTGCCACCAGAAGCAACAACACAAAACTCAGCCAATGGCTGTAGTTGCCAGTAATATTTCTCCAAGTTTCCCGCACCTGCTCCCTAGACAGTGTTACACCTTTCACTTGAGTGCCTCCCTTCTTGTTCCTGTTGAATATTCCATAATCCCCACTTCACTGATATCTTCACGTTCCAGCACGGCACTGCAACGACCTTTATACAAGACCATACACCTGTCAGAAAGCTGATGTATCTCAGGATATTCACTGGTAAATACGATCACCCCTTTGCCCTGCGCTGCCAATTCTGCAATGATCTTGTAAATAGAAAATTTTGCACCGACATCTATGCCTTGTGTCGGATTGTCCATAATGTACAGGTCTGCATCGAGCTGCAACCACCTGCTGAGAATGACTTTCTGCTGGTTTCCACCAGAGAGACTGGTAATCGGGTCAAGGTCACTGCCCACCTTGATACCCATCTGTTTCTGACTTCGCTTGAAGCGATCCGACTCTTCCTTTGTATTGACGAGCAAATGGGAATGCTTTGCTACAAAATACGCCAAGGAGTTGTTGTAGCGAATCGTGAGATCGGGAAGAATTCCCCGCTCTTTCCGATTTCTGGGGATCATACCGATCCCACTTTGCATAACCTTCTTGATATCCTTCATATCGAGTGGGCCATTTGGGCCATCAACACTACCATGATCCAAGCTTGTGGCACCAAAAAGTGCCGTTGCCAATTCATCGGTACCAGATCCTTGCAACCCAGTGATTACCAGGATCTCTCCCCGACGCACAGAAAAGGAGATATCAAAAAAACTCTTTCCAGATAGATTTTTCGCATTCAGCACCACATCATCGCTTATGGTTGCCGGGATGGCGTCCTTGATATGTGCCTGTATGAAACTCTTGCCGATCAATAATTCAGTAGCCTGATGTTCATCAATATCCTTAATAGCGCCGGTTTTAATGAATGATCCGTCACGCAGCACCGTGTATGTATCACAGATGCTGAATATCTCCGGCATCTTGTGTGAAATATAGATGAAGGAAACCCCTTCATCCTTGAGTGCCCTCATGATGGTAAACAGCTTCTCGATTTCACGGTTATTCAATGCGGTAGTTGGCTCGTCCATGATAATCAATTCACTGGAAAACAACAGTGCACGAGCAATTTCGACCATCTGCTTCTGGGCAGTATCAAGATCTGCGACGAGCAAATCAGCTTTGATGCCGCTGTTCATGGAGTCAAGGACCTTTTGAGCGTGCTCAAGTTCCTTTTTCTTGTCTACCCGCAGGCCAGGCTTGCTATATTCGTATCCAAGGAACATATTCTGGAATACCGTAAGATCGTTACAGAGATTCAATTCCTGATGGATGAACCGAATTCTCAGCTCCATTGCTTTTCGTGGGGTCATGGATTCTACCACATTCTCATCAATCTCTATCGTCCCGATATCCGGAGGAAAGGTACCTGCCAGGATGTTCATCAACGTAGTCTTTCCAGCACCATTTTCACCGAGCAACCCGTGAATCTCCCCCTTCCCTACCGAGAATGAGACATCCTTCACAGCTTGTACAGCTCCGAATGATTTGGATATATGCTTCATTTCCAGAATCATATGTATCCTTCTCCCTTATACAAATGATGCCCAGAGGAGACAGTAAAATCTGTCTCCAGAGGGCATGAGGTTTAGAACAACCTACCGTTACAGGCTATAGCGGACCTTGTACAAGTCGCTTTCCATGTACTTCTTGTAGTTTGACTTATCGATCATCTCAGTGGGCACCTTGTAGGTCTTCTCAAGAGATTCGCCTTGCAATACCTTCAAACCAAGGTCGATTGCATCACGGACCATCGAGGGTGAGAAGGTGTAGGTCATGAAGTCGATACCCTCAAGACCAGAATTCTCGAACAGGTTCATGAAGCCCTCGCCAGCAGAGACACCATTGATCAGACGGATGTTGATATCTGCATTTCCATGATAGTTCTTCAGTGCCTCGACGATACCGAAAACTATTTC
>NZ_JAEKNT010000429.1 GCF_016406725.1 Sphaerochaeta sp. S2
ATTTGATACAAATAAAACGTTAGTTTCCGGTAAATCTCTTATTATTTCAGATCCTTCAATTTGAAGTTTATTAAAACGGTGATATCGTCCGTGTGACACCACACCAAATATACGTATCAGCCATTTTTTTAAAAATAAAATATGTCCGAATGGATTTTTCTTAAAAATGGGCATTTAATTGGTTTAGTATTTTGAATGAAGTACAAATTTAATAAAAATATATATTAAAAGTGTTTTAATAAATCTCTAATTTCACTAAGCATCATGGCTGTAGCTCCCCAAACAATATGGTTGTTAAATTTAAAACAGGGTACACTTATGTTTTTTGCATACGATGTGTTTAAAATTGTTTTAGTAATTGAAGTTTTTTTTAATAAATCACTTAACGTAACGTTAATTAATTCTTCAACTTCATGATTTTTAATAAAAGTAGGATTATAATCAACTAAACCTAAAAAAGGCGTGACTATAAAATTACTGGGAGGTATGTATACATCTGTCATTTGTTTGAAGATAGAAATAGTTTTGCTATCAATTCCAACTTCTTCATAGGTTTCTCGTAATGCAGTATTCTCTAAGTTAACATCGTTTGGGTCAAATTTTCCGCCGGGAAAACTGATTTGAGAAGCATGAGTACCATCGTAATGAGCTCTTAGGGTTAATAAAAAGCAAGTTTCATTATTTTTATCGGGATAAAAAAGTGATAAAACTGCTGCTTTTTTTGCGTTATTTTTTTTTAGTAATTCTTCAGTTGGTTTTACTCTAAGTTTTGGTGCTAATTTAAATTGAGCCTCTAGCCCTCCTATAGATATATCTATAAGTTTTGAAATGTTATTTTTAAAATAATTAAATTCCATTGTAAGGATCAGCGTTTAATAATTAAATCAAATATAGTTGATTAATTATTTTTAATCCTAATTAGTCTAAAATTTAAAGTTTGTAATAAACAAGAAGTAAAATTTTAGGCTATAAATGATATTTTGCAGCAACTGCAGCACCTATAATACCGGCATCATTTTGTGATTCTGCGGCTACTAAAGGAATACTAATAT
>NZ_JAEKNT010000430.1 GCF_016406725.1 Sphaerochaeta sp. S2
TTGCTATGTTCCGAATGGTTGCTATGGTCCGCATGGTTGCCATGGTCCGAATGGTTGCCATGGTCCGAATGGTTGCCATGGTCCGAATGGTTGCCATGACCATGATAGTGTTCTGTAAGTTCTTTTGGATCGCTCATTGGCTCCTCCTTATAATGGTTTTCCTGTATGGAAACCAGGATGTTTGACAATCGTCGTGGGAAAAAGGGTGAGATCAGGATCTGTTGTACTTCTTGATGATGTCCCCCGTCGGATCCTTTTCTGCGGATTTCCTGTTGAGCGAACAACAGTCCAACCGTTGGTCCCCAAAGTTACGATCATTGGCTTCCGCCATTTTTTTCAGATAATCATTCCAACGAACCTTGATGTTCTTGAAAAATTTCATCGGCACACCTCCTCGGTTAGCGAAATCGTTTGAATGCATCCATCACCTCGATGATCTTCAGTTGCTTCTCCTCTGGGTCCTCCTGCTGCATGGCATGGGCCACACAGGTGTGGAGATGATGCTCCATCACGATCTCCTCCACTCCCTTGAGCGCTGAGATCACGGCGGATATCTGGGTGAGGATATCGATACAGTACCGGTCGACTTCGACCATTTTCCTGATGCCTTTCACTTGTCCTTCGATGCGGGCAAGGCGGGAATCTGTTTTCTTTCTGGTGCGTTCATCCATATACACAATATACCCCTAGGGGGTATATCTGTCAAGCGTATGACCACCATATAAATGAAATGTCTTTCCCACTGCTGTTACTCCGGGCTAGTGGAAGATGTAAATGTAAGATTATCTATTGAAGCACGAGAACATTTCCAGGAAGAGCCCTCATTGCAGTTTCAAGAAGGCTGTGAATAGGGTTAAGTAAAATAACTAAACCCCAATAATAGATGTTTTAAGCATCAATATTAATGTTGAAGAAACGAGAGTACGAAGAACCTGAGGTTTGTATTGACGTGACCCCGAACCATTTTATCCCCATGCGGTGTACCTTGGAGGTAGTTTTAGTCAAATTGTAATGACGCTATCCCTATCTGCTCAAACCTTGGGATGACCGCGAAGTTACTGAATATATACCCTTGTCTGTCCTTGGCCTGGATATATGATATTTTCAATTTTGATTTGGCTACTCATGTTTCGTTCACGCTATCCATCCCTTTCCATTCGTGTTATAAAAAACCATGCCGGACGAGAAAAGAAAACCCATCATACATGTCATCCCAGCCGGACGGCATTTCAAGCGTGTCCGGGTTGCCTTGTACTGTCGTGTGAGCACGCAGATGGAGCGACAGCTGCAAAGCCTCTCGGCCCAGATGGATTTCGAGAAGGAGGACATCCTGGAGAGCCCCGCTTGGGAATATGTCGGTAG
>NZ_JAEKNT010000431.1 GCF_016406725.1 Sphaerochaeta sp. S2
GGTCTTAAGTCCCTGAAACGAGCAAACAGTAACGCAAAAATAAAAAAAGGTAAAGATGGTTGGAAGAAATTGTTTAATGCGTGAAATATAATCGTGTTCCATTATATATTGACTTGCCTAATGGAAAAATTCTATGTATACTTACTAATACCTAGTTAAAGACTAGGAAATAGACATACGATACATAGGAGGTATTTCATGTTTAAGCAAGTTGAACTTTCCTACGGTTTTGATGCGTTGGAACCGCATATCGATGAATTAACCATGGTGACCCACTACACGAAACACCATGCTGGATATACAAAGAATCTCAATGCTGCGGTAGAGAAGGATCCAAGCCTGAAAGATCGTTCCATTGAAGACATACTCAAGAACCTCGATTCTATCTCCGACGAGAAGCTCAGAACCGCTGTGAGAAATAATGGGGGAGGGTATGCAAACCATAATCTTTATTTCTCGATTCTCAGTCCATCAGCCGCTCATGCACCTAAAGGCTCATTACTCGATAGAATCAAGAAAGACTTTGGAAGCCTTGATGCTTTGAAAGAAACCCTGAACAGTCAGGCAGCAGGACGATTTGGTTCAGGCTGGGCATTCCTTGTTGCACATTCTGACGGATCCCTGGAAGTGGTAAATACCCCGAACCAGGATACACCCTTGATGGACAAGAAGGGTGGGGTGCCTATTCTTGGTATCGATGTTTGGGAGCATGCATACTACTTGAAATACAAGAACCTTAGGGCAGACTACCTGAACGCTATTTGGAATGTCCTTGATTGGGCAAAGGTAGAAGAAGACTACCTGAAACTCCTTTCATAGACGTATTGTACTCTTCACGATCCCCCTGGTTCAGGGGGGTCGTTTTGCAAAGGTCTCTGTCTCCACAAAGCTTCAGAGATATACAAAAACAAAAAAATGAATAATAGATAACGGAAATATACAAAAAGAGAGCGGAACAATACAAATACATTAGTCTATCAGTACTTGATTATCGAATAGTAATTCAGTAGAATATAGCCATGATACAGAACAAGAACAAGGAGACCTATATGGATAACCACGATATACAGAAAAGACAAAGCATTGAGTACATGATCAAGAACTCTGACATGTTCCTGGACGCAGACTATGAACGTCTCGCTTCACACATTGAGGGACACCGCTACTTCCTTGGAAAGAACCTTTCCATGCCAATTACCTGGGATGAGGCAACCTTTTCCTGGATGAGTAATATCTACCAGCCAATCAGCCAGGTCATGGAAAACTGGGCAACCCAGCTGAGTTTCCCTGGAAGAAGGAAAGCAGACCTCTTCTTCGAGATTTGTGACCATCAGTACTTCCTCAGCCTGCAACAGCAGAAGGAAGTCGATGTGTACAATGCTGCACTGGACTACGACGTACAG
>NZ_JAEKNT010000432.1 GCF_016406725.1 Sphaerochaeta sp. S2
ATACAAGGAATATCCTCTTCATCTGTGGTGGAGCATTTGTTGGACTGGACAAGGTGATCGAGAAACGTGTTTCTTCCCATGCAATGGGATTTGGCGCAAGCATCATCAATGCCCAGGACAAGGACTTGCATACATTGTACAGCAAGTTGCTTCCCGATGACTTGGTAAAATTTGGATTGATCCCAGAGTTCATTGGAAGACTTCCCATCCATGTTGCATTGAACAATCTCACCAAGAACGACTTGATGCGGATCATCCTTGAACCAAAGAACTCCATCATTCGCCAGTATGAAGCTTCATTCCGCCTGGATGGTATTGAGTTTGTATTCAAGAGTGATGCTGTCGAAGCTGTTGCAGAGAAAGCCTTCGAACAGAAGACCGGTGCCCGTGGACTGCGCTCCATTGTTGAGAATGTGATGATGGGAATCATGTATGACATTCCTTCCATCAAGCAAGTCAAACAGGTAATCATCGGTCGAGAATGTGTCATAAATGGAGAACAACCTGAGGTAATCCGTGGAGCGTGAAATGTTCAGCTACCCCCCAATTGATGAAGAGATTCTTGCATTATTGAGAAATCGGGAAGAGTTTGTTGTCATCGGGCATGTCAGTCCCGATGGTGACTGCCTGAGCAGCCAGATGGCGATGAACTCCATGCTTCTGAAGATGGGGAAGACCGTCCATATGGCAAATGCTGGGCCCTTTGATCGCTCTGAGATATCCCATCTCCGCTCTGATTTTCTGAATCATATCGATGATGAGTTGAAACAAAGGAATCCACTGATCGTGGTGGTGGACTGTAGTTCACCAGAGCGTATCGGTCACCTCGCAGAGGAGATCGAGGGACTTACCACGGTGGTGTTCGACCATCACAGCAGTGGTGAGCAGTTTGGCACCTATCGCTATATTGTTCCCCGCTCGGTATCCACCACCTTGATCATCATGCAACTCTACAAAGCATTGGATGTTGAAATCTCCCAGGAGATAGCCGAGCACCTGTTCTTTGGATTTGCCACCGACTCTGGGTTCTTCCGCTTCATCAATGCATATCGTGGAGAGACGCTCCGCCTTGCGGCCGAGCTTGTCGATCTAGGGGTTTCCCCCAATGTGATGAATGACCGTATGACAGGGGGGAAGAGCTTTGGGTATATCAAGTACCTGGGAAAGCTTATCGATCGCAGTGAAAGCTTGTTCGATGGAAAGGTGATGATCTCCTCGAGTTGTCTTGAGGACAGCAAGCAGTACATCACCACCGACAAGCCAAGCGATTCTCTGTACACCATGTTGCTCTCAGTACAGGGTGTTGAGGTAGTTCTCTTCTTCAAGGAGCTGGAGGGTGGAAGAACTGAAGTAGGATTCCGTTCCTCTCACCAGAGCAGCATCAATGTGGGAGCCTTAGCCGAAAGCTTTGGAGGTGGTGGCCACAAGAAGGCAGCTGGTGCCACGGTCAATAAACCGATACAGGAAACCAGGAAACTGCTTCTGGAAGCTGTTGAGAAAATGCTGAAAGCATAACTTGGCATACACATTGCATGGGTATGTGCATCATCCCACAAGGAGGCACCCATGCAATGGCTACCCATCTCTGCCAAGGAGAGCAAGATATTGACTGATCAGGTGGTTTGTTACCAGAAAGATCGGTCCAATACTACGCTCTATCATACAGTGCACAACAAGACACAGCAAATTCTCTACTCCCTCCCCTATTATCTGCATTTACTTGAGGAAGAAGATCTCAGCGACTTTCTCTTGTACTGTTATAAAACCATTGACTACTATCTTACTTCATATAGGATTGGCAGGTTATCCTACATAGGATACCTC